>NZ_JBEOVY010000126.1:0-19649 GCF_040295745.1 Saccharopolyspora sp. NPDC002686 | reverse complement strand
ATCGCGGGCAGGCCGTCCTCGGCGTGCCAGGTCTCGAAATCGGAGTGCCAGTAGAAACCGGTGCCGCGGTAACCCGGCATGTAGTTGATCCGGCTCTGGTGCACGTACACGTCCGAGCCGAGGATCTGCCGCGCCCGGTCGAGCACCCGCGGATCGCGGGCCAGCTCGGCGATCAGCTCGCTCATCCGGTGCACTTCGAAGATCGAGCGGACCTCGTCGGACGACCGCTCGACGATGGTGCGCTCGTCGGCCCGCACCCGAGGGTCGCTGGTGAGCCGTTCCAGTTCCTGCCAGTAGGTCTGCACCTCGGCCGGGGACAGCATCCCCTCCACGACGTGGAAGCCCTTGATCTCGTGCGCCCGGAGTTCCTCCGGGCTGGCCGGGCCCGCGTCCACCCCTGGCCACACGGTGGGGTCGACCCGATCGATCGGTGCAGGCGAAGTGCCCACCCGCGTCGGGTAGCGGTCCTGGATGCTGAGATCAGCGACGGTCATGGTTTGCGCCTCCTTCGCGAATTCCCGCCGGAGCGGCTGATGCCGTCGGCACCGCCGCCATTTCTCGGTTCCTCGGTTAGAAGCGGCACACGCGCGGTGCGCCCGCAACCCCCCACGTCGTCCGCGCGGGGGAGACCATTGCGCGCGTGGCGGGCAACCGATACATCGGTTACCCGCCACGGGCGAAGAAGAAAAGCCGTCAGGCCGTCAGTTGGCCGCAGCGGCCTCGTCGTCCTCGACGATCAGCGGGTACACGCCGTTCTCGTCGTGGATTTCGCGGCCGGTCACCGGCGGGTTGAAGACGCAGACGGTCTTCATCTCGGTGCGCGGCCGGACCTGGTGCTTGTCGGCGTTGTTGAGCACGTAGATCGAACCCGGCTTGAGCTGGTGGACCTCGCCGGTCGCCTTGTTCTCGACCTCGCCCTCACCCTGGGTGATGAACACGGCCTCGATGTGGTTGGCGTACCAGAAGTCGTTGACCGTGCCCGCGTAGAGCGTGGTCTCGTGCACCGAGAAGCCCAGCTTGTCCTTGGCCAGGATGATCCGCTTGCTGCGCCAGTTCTCCGACTTGATGTCGGCGTCGGTGTCCTCGATTTCCGACAGGTGCCGGACGATCACGTTTCCTCCAAGTTGTTTCAGTTCGGTTCGCGCGCCGCGCGGGCGCCTCGCGACTGGCGCACGCAGGTTCTCAGAACTGTCCTCGATGGACAGCAAGGCGCGCGGAGCACCGGTGAGAACCTGCGGGCGCCGTCAGCGGATTCGATCAGGCGAGCACGGAGCGGACCGAGTCGCGGATGATCTGCAGGCCCTTCTCGAGCTCGTCGTCCGAGATGGTCAGCGGCGGCATGAGCTTGAGGACCTCGCTGGACGGACCGGAGGTCTCCACCAGCAGTTTGCGGTCGAACGCGGCCTTGGAGACCTTGCCCGCCACGTTGAGGTCGTCGAAGCCGATGCCGCGCGCCAGGCCGCGGCCCTTGGCGATCGCACCACCGTGCTCGGCGACGATCTCGTCGAGCACCGCACCGATCCGCTCGCCCTTGGCGATCGTCGACTTCTCCAGCGCGTCGTCGGACCAGTACTGCTCCAGCGCCTCGGTGGCGGTGACGAACGCCGGGTTGTTGCCGCGGAAGGTGCCGTTGTGCTCGCCCGGCTCCCACACGTCGTGCTCCGGCTTGATCAGCGTCAGCGCCAGCGGCAGGCCGTAGCCGCCGATGGACTTCGACAGGCAGACGATGTCGGGCTGGATGCCGGCCTCTTCGAAGCTGAAGAACGGGCCGGTGCGGCCGCAGCCCATCTGCACGTCGTCGACGATCATCAGCATGCCGTGCTTCTGGCACAGGTCGTAGAGCCCGCGCAGCCACTCCGGCCGGGACGAGTTGATGCCGCCCTCGCCCTGCAGCGTCTCGACGATCACCGCGGCCGGCTCGTTCAGACCGCTGCCGCTGTCCTCGAGCATCTTCTCGAAGTACAGGAAGTCGGGGACCTGGCCGTCGAAGTAGTCGTCGTAGGGCATCGGCGTGGCGTGCACCAGCGGGATGCCCGCGCCGCCGCGCTTCATCGAGTTGCCGGTGACCGACAGCGAACCCAGCGTCATGCCGTGGAAGGCGTTGGTGAAGCTGATGATCGACTCGCGGCCGGTGATCTTGCGGACCAGCTTCAGCGCCGACTCGACCGAGTTGGTGCCGGTCGGGCCGGGGAACTGGACCTTGTAGTTCAGCCCGCGGCGCTCGAGGACGTTCTTCTGGAAGGACTTCAGGAACTCGCCCTTGGCCACGGTGGACTGGTCCAGGCCGTGGGTGACGCCGTCCCGCTCGATGTACTCGAGGAGTTTGCGTTTCAGCACCGGGTTGTTGTGCCCGTAGTTGAGAGCACCGGCGCCGGCGAAGAAGTCCAGGTAGGCGGTGCCGTCCTGGTCGTAGAGGTAGCTGCCGGACGCGCGGTCGAACACGGTCGGCCACGTTCGGCAGTAGCTGCGTACTTCGGATTCCAGGGTTGCGAAGATGTCGTTCACGATCCTCCGTTCGTGCCGGGCTGCGCACTCCTGGCGCGCCTCGGCAACAGGCAAGATTTCGTGCGTTCAGCGGTCGGTTGCGGCCGTTGTGGCGGGGGCCGCCGCGAACGGCCCGATGCGGTACAGGTCCTCCCCCAGGTGCGCATCCGGGAACAGGTCGGCGGTGAACAACTCGCTGCGCTCGATCTCCGTCGCGCGGTTGCGCGCCAGCGCGGTGAACAGCTTGATCGAGGCTTCGTTGTCCGCGGTGATCGTCGTCTCCAGGTAGCGGATGCCGCGCGGCTGCACTCGGTCCACCAGGTGGCCGAGGAGCCGTCCTGCCACGCCACCACCGCGCTGGGAGGCATCGACGGCGATCTGCCACACCACGAGGGTGTCCGGGGCGTCGGGCCGGATGTACCCGGTCACGAATCCCACGACCGCACCGTCGATGCGCGCCACCGCTGAGGTCTGCGCGAAGTCCCGGCACCACAACAGATATGCGTAGGACGAGTTCACGTCGAGCACCGCCGAATCACGGGTGATCCGGTAGAGCTCAGGGCCGTCCGCGACGACCGGAGCGTCGATCTCCAACCGTCCGGCTGAACCGCTTCCGCCATTTCGTTCGTCGTTGTTATGGCTCGGTTTGTCGCCGGTCATGCTTCGCCAACTTAACAGAACATCCGTAACGCGTCAGGCTCACGACGCGATAACCAGTCGTCTACCAGGCGAGACGCAATTTTACACGTGATGAGCACTACAGAAACGTTGATTTGCGCTCCGGCGTGGTGTTAGTCGCGCGCTGATGAGTATTGTCGATCATTCTTTCCTTGACGGGCTGACCTGCGAAAACGTTGAATTCGCGGACTGTTCCGCGCGTCTCGCGAAGATGATTTTCGATAGCCGAAAAAACTGCTCGGATCGGGTGAAATCCAAACGCGAGCGGCCCGCTCGGGTGCTGGTGCGCACCCGAGCGGACCGCCGAGGGGTGAGTCGGACTACACGCCCGCCACGGACTTGATCCAGTCCCGGTACTCGGTGATGTTGGTGTAGGCCGTGGTGGTCTGCCGGTCGCTGGTGGAGGCCACGCCGACCTGCACGTTCCCGGCGAACATCGGGCCGCCGGAGTCGCCGCCGGCCGGGATCCCGTCGCCTCGGCTAGCGCACACCGCGGTGCCGCCGCGGTAGTCGCTGCAGGCGATGTCGGTGACGTTGACGTCGGCCACCTTGAGGATCTGCGACTGGCACTCGATCTCGGGCTTGTCGGTGCAGGTGGCGCCCCAGCCGTAGGTCTGCACCGTCTGGCCGTTCTGGACGTCGCCGGTCGAGCCCAGCGGCGAGTACTCGGTCTGCACCGCGTGGTCGATGTTGACCAGGGCGAGGTCGGCGGTCTCGTGGATGACCACGCCGCCCGGCTTGGCCTCGGCGTGCTCGCCCTTGGTCTGGTCGACGTCGCCGATGTTGAAGCTCAGCTGGCCGCCGCCGGCGACGCAGTGCTGCGCGGTGAGGACCCACTCCGGCGCGATGATGGTGGCGGTGCAGTTCTCCTGGCCGTCGGCGAACAGCCGGGCGGCCCACGGCGCGCTGTCGACCTCCCGGCCGTCGATGATGTTGGGCTGGACGTCCGAGGGGGTGGACTCGGCGGCCTGGGCCGGGGCGGTGAACGCCGCGGCGGCCAGCACGGCCCCGGCGACGCCTGCGAGGTTTCGGGCGAGCGACACGCTGATCTCCTTCGGTTCGCGAGGAACGCAGCTGGTTTCGAACCGAAATGCACTCTTCACTCGTTCGTGTGATTGTGTCCATTTGTTGGAGACAACTCGCCAAATTAACGGCGAACCGATCAAAAATGATCACGGTGCGGTTCCGGGAAAGCGCCGAGAATTCCCGGATTTCCCGCTCTCCGTAATCGGAGTCGGTGGCGAGTCATCCAGGCGTGCCGAGATCGCTGCCCGGCGGAGTCCTAAAAGGACACCTACGCTCCCGCGTGTGATCAGAGCCGCACATTCGATCTTGGCGGCGGTCGCCGCGGTGGCCGTGGCAGCGGCACCGGCCGCGACCGCTCAGCAGGCGGTGGCCGAGAGCTCGTTGCTGCAGCTGAACGTCACCGCGGTTCCGGAGGCGGGCGTCGGTGGGTTCAGCGGCGAGCTCGGTTCGGCGGCCACCGGCCCCGGCGACCGACTCGTCTCCTGGGACCAGGGCGACCCCGAGGGCGTGCGCAGCCACGTCAACGGCTGGTACGGCGGCCCCCCGCCGCCCGGTACTTCGACTGCGCGGGCCTCGGACAGCACCGGATCGCGCGAGGCCAGCGCCGCGTGGAGCAGTTTCGGCATCTCCGCGACGAGCGGTGGCCCGAACCTGCTCAGCTTCGGTGCGCTGCACACCTGGGCCCGCTGCACGCAGCCGCCGCTGGCCAACCAGGAGGAGGCGTACGCGGCGACCGACTCGAACACGATCTACCTGTTCGACGACGTGACCCGGCCGCTGCCCGCCGGAACCTCCACGGTGCAGACCACCGGCGCGCGGATGGGGCTGTCCGGCATCGGTGCCGTGACGCTGGCGGTCGACGTGACCCGGATCGAGGAGACCTACGCCCACGGCGCGCACGCGGCCATCCGGGTGCAGGTGCACGCGGTCATGCACGACGCCTCGGGCGCGACCGTCTTCGACGGCGAGCTGATGGACGTGACGGCCGGTGACGTCCGCGTGGAGTGCGAAGCCGAGACCCCGCCGACGTCGACGACGGAGCCGACCACGTCGGAGTCGCCGACCTCGACGACGGAGCCGACCACGTCGGAGTCGCCGACCTCGACCACCGAGCCGACCACGTCGGAATCGCCGACCTCGACCACCGAGCCCACTGCGACGGAACCGACGACCGGCCCGCCGGAACCGACCGCGACCGGAACGTCGACGTGTCCGAAACCGCCGCCGACGTGCGAGCACCGGCCGTGCCCGGAACCGCCCGAGCCGACCTGCCACAAGCCGCCCGGGGGAGGCGGAGAGTGGTCTCACGAGCCGACTGCGGGTGGTGGTTGGCCCGGCGATGATCCGTCCGGTGGCAGGCCATCAGGCGGCGTCGAGCACCTGGCCAAGACGGGTGGCGTGCCGACCGGCCCGTTGAGCTTGGCCGGAGGCGCCTTGGTGGCCGCCGGCGCCCTGCTCCTCCTGGTGCTGCGCAAGCGCGCCTGACTCCGCGCGCCGTCGCCCGACATGCTCCGGCGTGTCGGGCGACGGTCGTTTCTGGGCGGGGCCGACCGGTCAATCGCGCTGGCGGCGCAGCTCCAGGTACTCCTTGATGACCAGGACGATGATCGCCACGTCCAGCGCGGCGAGCAGCGGGAGCACGATCGAACGGGTCTGCACCGCTCGGAGGATCTCGAAGAGGACGAACAGGCCCAGCGCCGCCGCGGCCACCGGGTACATCGGCAGGACCTTGCGGATCAGGGCGATCACCAGGCCCAGCTTGATCACGCCGTGCAGCACCAGGTAGGCGATCACGAACGTGCGGTTGCCGTTGGCGAAGTGCTGGATCGCCTCCTCGAAGTGCCCGGCCAGCGGCCCCGCAGGCGGTCCGACCAGGTCGCGCGTGACGACCGCGTGCGCCAGGCGGGTGAGCGTCTCCGGCTGCACGAAGATCAGCACGATCCCGCCGATCAGCTGCACCGCGCCATCCAGCCCCTTGATCAGGATGGCGACCAGGAAGAGCTTGTCGGTCAACGTCTTCTGCTCGGGCACGGCCCCATCATGCGCGCCCTGATCCAGATCAGCCGGACGTCGCGCGGGCTCAGAAGCGCTTCGTCAGGAAGGTGCTGTTGGGGTCCGGTTGGTAGTTCGCGAAGGGTTCGCACGGGGTGAACCCGTGCTTGGCGTAGAGGCGGCGGGCTGGTTCGAAGAAGTCGGAGGAGCCGGTTTCCAGGCTCAGCCGGGAGAATCCGCGCTGCTGAGCCGATGCCGTGATGTGGGCGAGCAGCCGGGACGCCAGGCCGCGGTTCTGGTGGGTCGGCGCGATGCGCATCGACTTCAGCTCCGCGTGGTCGGCGTCCAGTTCCTTGAGCGCTGCGCAGCCGATCACGTCGCCGGTCTCGCGCATCGACCAGACGGTGACCTCGGGTCGGCGCAGCTCGTCGAGGTCGAGCACGTGCGTGCTCTCGGGTGGGGAGATCGCCCGCAGCTGGTCGACGTGGGCGGTGAGGAACTCGGCGATCTCCGGTCCGGACAGGTCGTCGACGACGATCTTCACTGCACCGCTCCTCTCGTCGCCCGCATCCTCCGGGAGCCGGGTTTCGCCGGTGGAACTTCGGCGTGACGGTCCTGTTTCGAGGCCCGGAGAAATAATTGGTAAATACCAATCCGGCGGCGATCTTGTTTTCCCTTCCGTGCCTTGACATAAAGGTTGTTCATTGGAATTCGCCGATTGAATTCGATTCAGGACCAATTCCGTAACTGGTCCAGTCGGAGGGGAGTCCACGCATGCTCGGTCGGATGAAACGACTGGTCGGAGCTGGTGCGGCGGTGGCTTTCACCGCTGTGCTTCCGGTGCTTCCGGCCTCGGCGGAAGTGCCGGATTCCGCGCCGCAAGCGCCCGCCAGCTGTCCGGTGAAGCCGAAACCGGAAGGAAAAGTCCTGCAGGGTTATTGGGAAAACTGGGACGGCGCGGTGAACGGCGTGCACCCGCCGTTCGGCTGGACGCCGATCACTGATCCGGCGATCCGCGAGCACGGCTACAACGTGCTCAACGCGGCGTTCCCGGTCATCCAGTCCGACGGCACCGTGCTGTGGGAGGACGGCATGGACAGCACCGTCAAGGTGGCCACGCCGGAGGAGATGTGCCAGGCGAAAGCGGACGGGATGACCATCCTGATGTCGATCGGCGGCGCGACGGCGGGCATCGACCTGTCCTCCAGCGCGGTCGCCGACCGGTTCGTCGAAACCGTGGTGCCGATCCTCAAGGAGTACAACTTCGACGGCATCGACATCGACATCGAGACCGGCCTGAGCAGCAGCGGCAACATCAACGAGCTGTCGCCGTCGCAGGCCAACCTGATCCGCATCATCGACGGCGTGCTGGCCCAGATGCCCGACGGCTTCGGCCTGACGATGGCCCCGGAAACGGCCTACGTGACCGGCGGCAGCGTGCAGTACGGCTCGATCTGGGGCGCCTACCTGCCGATCGTGAAGAAGTACGCGGACAACGGCCGCCTCTGGTGGCTGAACATGCAGTACTACAACGGAAGCATGTACGGCTGCGCCGGCGACTCCTACGAAGCGGGCACGGTCGAAGGCTTCACGACCCAAACCGACTGCCTGAACAACGGTCTCGTCGTCCAGGGCACGGAAATCAAGGTCCCGTACGACAAGCAGGCCCCAGGCCTCCCGGCCCAACCGGGCGCGGGCGGCGGCTACATGTCCCCGGACCTGGTCGCCCAGGCGTGGAACCACCACGGCGGAAACCTGAAGGGCCTGATGACCTGGTCCCTCAACTGGGACGGCTCGAAGAACTGGACCTTCGGGGACAACGCCAAATCCCTCCAAGGCCGCTGACGGACCACCGCACCGCGAAAACGCCCCGCCCGGAACCTCCCGGACGGGGCGTCTCGCCGTGCTCGTCGGTCGGCTTCGAATCGCTTGCCGAATCCGGGGAACACACCTTCGAGGGATTCGCTCCCAAGATCAATGCTGGAGCGCTCCGCGGCCGGTAGACAGGTTGAGTCGCCCCAGTTCCAGCCGCTGGATCTGGTCGATCTCTCTGGATATGCAGCAGAATGCGGACTATGAGGGAGCAGCCAGTGAGCGTGAGCGCCGATGCGGTGGGCGAGGCGCTGTCGTCAGTGGGCGAGGCCTTGTCGTCGTGGACCGATGCTGTTCGCCGGGCCGAGCACGGTGAGACGGTGCCGGTAGTCGCGCACGGCGAACACGTCGCTGATGTGGTGCCGTCAGGAGAGATCGACCGACTGCGCGAGACGATCGAAGTGCTTTCTGATTCCGACCTCATCCGAGATCTGCGTGAAGGACTCGCGGACCTGACCGCCGGACGTACCGTCACCGCCGATCAGATGGCCGCCGATCTGCAAGCTCGGCAGGACAACGAGTGAGTCTGCGGGGCAGCTACGCGGTCGTTTACACCGCTGCTGCACGTCGTCAGATGAACCGCTTGCCATTGGCTGCCGCCATGGCCATGCACGACCACCTGACCGGCCCGGTCGCCGACAACCCCCACCGCCTTGGAAAGCGCCTGGACGTGCCGTTCGACGGCCTGTGCAGTACGCGCCGCGGTGAGTACCGCGCTCTCTACTCGATCGATGACGGCCAGATCACGGTCACGGTCGTGACCGTTGCCCACCGACGGGATGCGTACCGGCCGTCCTAGGGCCGCAGGCGCGGAGTTCGGCCTTCTTTTGCTGGATCTGAGGGCGCGCGCTGGATCAGCAGCTGCCCGCAGAACGCCGAATGAGACCCGACGCACCTGGTCAACGGCTTGGTGATGGGGGGTTCGCTGGTAGTTTTGGAGCCGCTGAGGGGACTCGAACCCCTGACCGTCCGCTTACAAGGCGGGCGCTCTACCAGCTGAGCTACAGCGGCGCGCACTTCGTTCGTGCGGGGACATCGTAAGCATCGGTGGCCGTCGCTTGGGAAGCGGCTGGGGCACTGCGGGCGGAGGATGTTCTCCGCCGCTGGCAGGCGAGCGGCGCGATAGTGATGGACGCCACGGAATCTAGGTGCAACGGTCGGCTCATGACAGGCGATGCCCGAGGGGAAGATCCGGCACGGCGATCCGCCCGCAAAGCCGGGCGGCAGGAGGGAAGAGCAGCATTGGGAATCACGCAGCGCGCCCGGGGTGTGCTGCGGCGGCGCGACCCGGAGGCCACCATCCCGCCGGGGGCTCGCAACGTCGTCTACGGGCCTGCCCTGCCCGACGAATCAACCGTCCACCTCGTGCTGGACCTCGGCCTGCGCATCGGTGAGGTCCAGATGGCCAGCGGCGCCGGCGCCTCCGACGTCACCGCCACGATCATCGCCGTCGTCAACGCCTACGGTCTGCCGCACTGCGAGGTCGACGTGATCTACACGTCGATCACCGTCTCCTGCTACCGCGGTACCGAACACGCGCCGATCACCTCGCTGCGCGTGGTCCGCAACCGCTCGATCGACTACACCCGCCTCTCCGACGTCGAAGCGCTGCTGCGGCGGATCATCGCCAACGAGCTCTCCGCCGCCGACGCCTACGCCGAGCTCGACCGGATCACCACCTCCTCACACCCGTTCCCCCGATGGGTCGCGACCGTGGCTTGGGCGGGCATGGCGGCCTCGCTGGCCGTGCTGCTCGGCGGCGGTGGCGGCGGCGTCATGCTGCCGATCACCGCAGCCGCCGCGACCGCGCTGGTCGACCGCATCGGGCGGTTGCTGAACAAGCGCGCCCTGCCGTTCTTCTTCCAGCAAGCCGTCGGCGGCGCCGTCGCCACCAGCATCGCGATCACCTTCTACGCGATCGGCTGGCTCGACAACCCGCAGCTGGCGGTGGCCGCGAGCATCATCGTGCTGCTGTCCGGGATGACCGTGGTCGGCTCGATGCAGGACGCCATCACCGGCTACAACGTCACCGCCGCGGGCCGGATGGCCGAACTCGCGCTGATGTCGGCGGGACTGATCGCCGGTGTGGTGCTGTCGCTCTACATCGGCGTGCGCATCGGCGGCGACACCGTCGCCGGGATCAACGCCACCGACGTCGGGCGCGCTCAAGTGCTCGCGCCCGCGCTGTCGCTGTCCCTGCAGGTCCTCGCCGGTGCCTCCACCTCGGCGTGCTTCGCGCTGGCCAGCTACGCGCCGCCGCGGCCGCTGCTGGTGGCCGGGATCGGCGGTGCGGTCGCGGCCGGGATGCACGCGGTGTTGACGTTGGCCGCGGTGCACACCGTGCTGGCCGGGGCGGTGGCGACCACCCTCGTCGGTTTCGTCGGCGGGATCATCGCGCGCCGCCTGCGGATCCCGTCGCTGGTGATCGCGGTTTCCGGCGTCGCACCGCTGCTGCCCGGTCTGGCGACCTACCGCGGCCTGTACGAGCTGTCCGTGCTCGGCAGCACCAGCGGCGCGACGACGCTGATGCTGGCCGTCGCGACCGGTCTCGCGCTCGGTGCGGGCGTGGTGCTCGGCGAATACCTCGCCCAGCCCGTGCGCACCCGGCTCGGTAGGTTGGAACGCCGCTTCTCCGGACCTCGGCTGTCCGGGCCGCTGCGCCCCGCCAAGAGGCGGTTGGATTGACCCCCTCCGGCGCGATCTTCGCCGTTCGGAAGGGTTGTGGCGGGTGCTGCGCCGGTTGACCCGCGCGCAGCACGCCGCAGCGGGCTGGATTGGCTAGCCTCGCGACAGGTCGTTGACACGGCGGGAGGAACACCGGTGGACAAGGGCAGCAAGCCCAACCGAGCGGATTTCGTCGTGGTCGCCAACCGGCTGCCGGTCGATCTGGAGCGCCTCGACGACGGCACCGAGCGCTGGAAGCACAGCCCCGGCGGCCTCGTCACCGCGCTGGAGCCGTTCCTGCGCGCCCGGCGCGGCGCGTGGGTCGGCTGGCCCGGGGTGGCCGACATCGACGTCGAACCGTTCGCCGACGACGGTCTGCAGCTGCACCCGGTGCGGCTGTCGGCCGCCGAGTTCGCCGAGTACTACGAGGGGTTCTCGAACGCCACGCTGTGGCCGCTCTACCACGACGTGGTGGTGCCGCCGGTGTTCGACCGCTCCTGGTGGCACGCCTACCAGCGGGTCAACCGGCGCTTCGCGGAAGCCGCCGCGGAGGTCAGCGCCGAGGGCGCGACGGTGTGGGTGCAGGACTACCAGCTGCAGCTGGTGCCCGCGATGCTGCGGGAACTGCGCCCCGACCTGCGCATCGGGTTCTTCCTGCACATCCCGTTCCCACCGGTCGAGCTGTTCATGCAGCTGCCGTGGCGCACCGAAATAGTGCGCGGACTGCTGGGCGCCGACCTGGTCGGCTTCCACCGCCCGGGCGGGGCGCAGAACTTCCTGTGGCTGGCCCGCCGGCTGGCCGGGTTCGAACCCAGCCGCGGCCAGGTCGGCGTGCGCTCGCGGCCGGGCGTGGTGCAGGTCGGCGACCGGACGGTGCGGGTCGGCGCGTTCCCGATCTCCATCGCCTCCGCCGAACTGGACCGGTTGGCGCGCACCAAGGAGATCCAGCAGCGGGTCAAGTCGCTGCGCGCCGAGCTCGGCAACCCGCGCAAGATCCTGCTCGGCGTCGACCGGCTCGACTACACCAAGGGCATCGACGTCCGGCTGCACGCCTTCCACGAGCTGCTGGCCGAGGGGAAGGTCAAGGCCGAGGACGTGACGATGATCCAGATCGCCACGCCCAGCCGGGAACGCGTCGAGCACTACAAGCAGATGCGCGAGGACATCGAGCGCGAGGTCGGCCGGATCAACGGCGAGTTCGGCCGCGTCGGCCACCCCGCGGTGCACTACCTGCACACCTCGGTGGACCGCAAGGACCTGGTCTCCTTCTACTGCGCCGCCGACGTCATGGTGGTGACGCCGGTCCGCGACGGCATGAACCTGGTCTGCAAGGAGTACGTCGCCTGCCGCCACGACCTGGGCGGGGCGCTGGTGCTCAGCGAGTTCGCCGGGGCCGCCGCCGAGCTGACGAGTTCCTTCCTGGTCAACCCGCACAACCTCGACGGTGTGAAGGACGCGCTGCTGGCCGCCCTCGACATCGACGAGGCCGAGGGACGCCGTAGGATGCGCGCACTGCGTAGGCAAGTGCTCACGCACGATGTCGACCGCTGGGCGCGGTCGTTCCTCGAAGCTCTGGGCACGCCCCTCGCGGAATAGCTGCGAGCAACTGGTCCGCAACACGGACAGCCAAGCGTCAGCAATACTGGTTGGAACCGGCCGGTCACCAACGATGACCGGATCCGGATCGATCAACACGGACTTGACCACGCCCCCTTGATGAGGAGTATGGCGTTGACCGCCGAAGCCCTGCCTGCGGAGCTGCGCCGCGAGATCGTGCAGCTCGCGCGGACACCCCGACTTCTGGTCGCCAGCGACTACGACGGCACCTTGGCGCCCATCGTGGCGGACCCCAGCCAGGCCAAACCGCTGCCGGAGTCGGTGCACGCCCTTCGCTCGTTGGCCGCGCTGCCCGCCACCACCACCGCCGTGATCTCCGGGCGCGCGCTGCGCGACCTGGCGACCCTGTCCCGCCTGCCCGCCGAGGTCTACCTGGTCGGCAGCCACGGATCCGAGTTCGACGTCGGGTTCGTGCACGAGCTCCAACCCGAAGCCACCCAGCTGCGCACCGAGCTGCAGATCGGTCTGCAGGACATCGTGCGCGGCAAGGAAGGCGTGACGCTGGAGGCCAAGCCGGCCAGCGTCGCGGTGCACGTCCGCCGCGCCGAGCCCGACGTCGCCAGCGAGGTGCTGGAGACCGTGCGCACCGGCCCCGCCCAGTGGGACGGCGTGGAGGTGACCGAGGGCAAGGAGGTCATCGAGCTCGCGGTGGTGCAGACCGACAAGGGCAACGCCCTGGACACCCTGCGCCACCAGGTCGGTGCGACCGCCGCGATCTTCCTCGGCGACGACGTCACCGACGAGAAGGCCTTCGCCCGCCTGCACGGCCCCGACCTGGGGATCAAGGTCGGGGCCGGGGACACCCTGGGCCGCTACCGGGTCGGCGACGCCGCCGACGTCGCGACGGTGCTGGCGTTCCTGATGGAGGAGCGCCGGACCTGGCTCTACGGCGAGCAGGCCCCGCCGATCGAGCGGCTGACGATGCTGTCCAACGAGCGCACCGTCGCCCTGCTCACCCCGGAAGCGCGGCTGACCTGGATGTGCCACCCCGGTCCGGACTCGGCGGCGGTGTTCGCCGACCTGCTGGGCGGCTCCGGCGCGGGCCACTTCAGCGTCCGCCCGCACGGCGGCAACGGCACCCAGCGCAGCCCGCTGCCGCTGGGCCAGCGCTACGTGCCGAACACGATGACCGTGGAAACGCGCTGGTCGCGGCTGCTGGTCACGGACTACCTGGCGCACGGCACCGACAGCCACCGCACCGACCTGATCCGCGTGATCAGCGGCAGCACCACGGCCGACGTCGAGTTCGCGCCGCGCCCCGAGTTCGGGCAGGTGCCGGTGCGGCTGACCGCTGAAGCCGGTGGCCTGCGGGTGCAGGGCACGGCGGAGCCGATGGTGCTGTACTCGCCGGGCGTGCAGTGGGAGATCACCTCCGACGGCATGCACGAGTCGGCGCACGCGGTGCTGGAGCTGACCGACGGCGACCCGGTCGTGCTGGAGCTGCGCTGCGGTGCGGACGACCTGTCCCCGGCGCAGGCGGAGGTGGAGCGCCGCGACGAGGCCGACCGGTACTGGTCGGAGTGGATGAAGACGCTGTCGCTGCCCGAGGTGGAGCGCGACCTGGTCGCCCGCTCGGCGCTGACCCTGCGCGGCCTGTGCAACACCGACACCGGCGGGATCATGGCCGCCGCCACCACCTCGCTGCCCGAGGAGATCGGCGGCGTGCGCAACTGGGACTACCGGTACTGCTGGCTGCGCGACGGCGCGATGACCGCGCAGGCGCTGGTAACGCTCGGCTCCACCGACGAGGCCGAGGCGTTCCTGGACTGGCTGCACCGCGTGCTCGAGACGCTGCCCGGCCCGGAACGGCTGCACCCGCTGTACACGCTGCAGGGCACCGGGCTCGGCCCGGAGGCCGTGATCGACAGCCTGCCCGGCTACGCCGGATCCCGGCCGGTCCGCGTCGGCAACCTCGCCGACCAGCAGGTCCAGCTCGACGTGTTCGGCCCGGTGGTGGAGCTGATCGCGCACCTGGCGCAGGCCACCGGCCGGATCCGCGACGTCGACTGGGAACTGGTCACCGCGATGGCGGCGGCTGTCTCGCAGCGCTGGTTCGAACCGGACCACGGCATCTGGGAGGAGCGCGACGTGCCGCGGCACCACGTGTACTCCAAGGTCATGTGCTGGGTGACGCTGGACCGCGCGGTCAAGCTGGCCGAGGCCTACGGCCGCGAGGCCGACCCGTCGTGGGGGCCGCTGCGCGACCAGATCGGGCAGGACGTGGTGAAGAACGGCTGGCACCCGGACGTGCAGGCGTTCACCACCGCCTACGAGGGCTCGGACCTGGACGCGGCGTCGCTGCACGTCGGCCTGTCCGGGCTGATCGATCCGGCCGACGAGCGGTTCCAGGCCACCGTCACCGCGATCGAGGCGGAGCTGCGCAGCGGGTCCACCGTGTACCGCTACCGGCGCGACGACGGTCTGCCCGGTGACGAGGGCGGGTTCCACCTCTGCGCGGCGTGGCTGATCGAGGCGTACCTGCTGATCGGCCGCCGCACCGAGGCGGAGGAGCTGTTCCAGCAGATCGTGGACACGGCGGGTCCGACGGGCCTGCTGTCCGAGGAGTACGACCCGATCGCGGAGCGCTCCCTGGGCAACCACCCGCAGGCCTACTCGCACCTGGGCCTGATCCGCTGCGCCCAGCTGCTGTCCGCCTGACGTTTCCGCAGTTCACCACCCGTGAGCACTTTGGGTTGCCATGGCAGCCCAAAGTGCTCACGGGTTTCTCGTCGGGACCCGGATCACGATTTGGGTGAATCGGGTCATCCGGTTGGCGGTGTACGAATACCCTCTGTGCCGGAGCTCGCGCACAGGTGAGGGGTGGACGGGTGAACAACGGGCTGGTCACAGCGTTGATCATTCTCGTGGTCGTGCTGATCGTCGTCGCGGTGATCGCCGTGATCATGGGGATCCGCGCCAAGCGCGCCACAGCGCAGCCGCCGGAACCGGAACGCCCCACCGATCCCTTCAACACCGGCGACCAGGACTCGCTGCGCGGCGACCCGCGCGCGCTGAAGGCCGGCGACATCGTCGAAGTGCGCGGCCAGTCGTTCACCGTGCGCGGCAGCCTGCGGCTGTCCGAAGGCGGTTGGACCTGGTCGGAGCACCTGCTCGACGACTCCAAGGGCACCCAGGTGTGGCTGGCCGTCGAGGAGGACCCGGACCTGATCCTCTCGCTGTGGACGCCGGTGGCCGACGCCGGTGAGCCGGGCCCGAAGACCGTCTCCTTCGGCGGGCGCACCTACCACTCCGAGGAGTCCGGCAGCGCCGAGTTCCGCAGCGAGGCCACCACCGGGCTCGCCGAGCGCGGAACCGTCCGCTACCACGACTACGAATCGTCCGACGGCGCGCTGCTGGGCTTCGAGTCCTACGGCGACGCCGACTGGGAAGCCAGCACGGGCGAAGCGCTCAGCCGCTACGACGTGCTCATCTACCCCACTGCGAGCTGACCGTGAAGCCGAAGTTCTGGTTCGCGCTGGCCGGCGTCGCGGCGGTGCTCGCGCTGATCATCGGCCTGGTGACGGTGTTCTCCACCGGCACCGGCCCGCGCGGCTACGTCGCGAACACCTACACCCGCGCGGCGAACCTCGACCTGAGCGGTGACTCCGACAACCGCGCCTACACCAGCCCGAAGGCGCCGAGCGTCGTCGCGTTCGAGATCAGCCAGAAGTGGCGCCCGCAGTCGCAGTACACCGACTCCTCCGGCATCTACCTGCGGTATTCCAGCGACGCCGTGGTGATCAAGCCGTACCAGCGGGGATCGGTCATCCACGTGATGGACGCCCGCCACGCGTACAACCGCTACCACTCGCACGTCGGCGGCGTCTGGGGCTGGAGCAGCCCGCGCGGTGAGAGCTTCCGCGGTCGCGGCCCAGGAGCGGGCAAATGAGCGCCCTCGCCAAACCCAAGCGCCACCTGGGCGTCGTCGCGGGCGGGATCGGCTTCTTCGCGCTGGTGGGCATCATCAGCGCGGCGACCAGTTCCGGCGGGTCGCCGCAGACAACCTTCACCTCCGAGGACACCGAGGTCTACTCCAGCTCCGGCAGCTACTCCGGGCCGCCGATCGCGCGGTTCTCGCCCGCCGACGCGGAGCAGCTCTCGAAGGGCTTGGCGGAGGCCGAGAAGCTGCACGGGGTCTGCTTCGGCTGGAAGCTCGTGGACGGATCGACCGAGCAGTTCGACCAGGGCTCCAGCCGGGGCCCGAACGTCCCGGCCGACAGCTGCCCGCGCTGGGCCGAGGTCCAGGTCGTCGTCGCGCTCGGGTCCACAGAGGACGACCCGGACGCCGCGGCCGTCGAGGTGGTCACCTCGGACGACCTGCGGCAGGTGCCGACCACGACGGAATTCGTGAACATGGGCGTGACCGCGGACTCGCTGGCCGAGGAGCCGGTGTCGGTCACCGGGCAGGCGGCGCTGGGACTCCCGCTGCTGCTGGTGGAGAGCGGTGCGCTGCAGGCGCCGCAGGTGCCGGACGAGGAACCGGCGGGTGACGCCTCGACCGCGCCGCTGCCGCCGGGCGACGGCTCGGGTTCGAGCGTGATGGTCTGGGTGGCGCTCGGCGCGCTCGGGTTCGTCGTCGTGCTGGGGCTGGTGCTCGGCC
This sequence comes from Saccharopolyspora sp. NPDC002686, assembly GCF_040295745.1. Lineage (NCBI taxonomy): Bacteria > Bacillati > Actinomycetota > Actinomycetes > Pseudonocardiales > Pseudonocardiaceae > Saccharopolyspora > Saccharopolyspora sp. NPDC002686. Next base: position 2,716 of record NZ_JBEOVY010000126.1, on the reverse strand, counting down.
TCATCGGTCGTGCGAAGCAGAAGTCCACATCGGACGAAACCTCGTCGGGTTCAGGGCCGTCGGGGCCGCCGGCGAGTCCTCCGCCGGTCGTCCAGCACGTGGCCGCGCCGCCCGGACCGCCGCCGTGGCCGCAGCAGGGCCCGCCGCAGCAGGGGCCACCGCCGCAGGGCCCACCGCCACAGCAGCATGGTCCGTTCCCCGGGCAGCCGCCCGGCCCGAATCCGCCGCCCGGTCAGGGCTTCCCGCCGCTGCAGGGCGGGCCGCAACCGCCGTGGCCGCCGCGACCTCCGGGCCCGCCCGGTCCCGGCCGCTGACCCCGCTCACGACACGAGAAGGACCCCACCTTGCTCCAGCAATTGCTCCACGGCATGCTCGCCGCCGTCGCCTACGGCGTGATCGGCGTGGCGATGATGGCGCTCGGCTACGTGCTCGTCGACCTGGCCACGCCGGGCAAGCTGCGCGACCTGATCTGGGTGCGGCGCAACCCCAACGCGGCGCTGCTGCTGGTCTCCGGACTGCTCGGCGTCGGGGTCATCCTGACCACGGCGATCGCGGCCAGCTCCGACGACCTGGTCGCCGGGCTCGTCGGCACCCTCGCCTACGGCCTGCTCGGGCTGGTCCTGATGAGCCTGTCGTTCCTGCTGATCGACGCCATCACCCCGGGCAAGCTCGGCGACGAGCTGTCCACCCCGGACCTGCACCCGGCCACCTGGGTGTCGGCGGGCGCGCACCTGGTGATCGCGGTGATCATCGCCGCGGCGATCTGGTGACCGAGACCGCCGTCGAACCGGACGTCGCCCCCAGCAGGCCGCGCGGTCGGCTCGCCCGGACCGCTGTGCTGGTGGCGGTGTTCGTCTGCGCCGCCTGCGGTCTGGTCTACGAGCTCGCGCTGGTCGCGCTGGGCAGCTACCTGATCGGCGACACCGTCGGGCAGGCGTCGATCGTGCTGTCGCTGATGGTCTTCGCGATGGGCGTCGGCGCGCTGGCGGCGAAACCGTTGCAACGCTGGGCGGCTGAGGCGTTTGCGGCCATCGAGCTGCTTCTAGCGCTGCTGGGCGGGCTCAGCGTGCTGCTGCTCTACGCGGCCTTCGCGTGGCTGAGCCTCTACACACCCGCGCTGATCACGACCGCGCTGGTGCTGGGCGTGCTCATCGGGGCGGAGATCCCGCTGCTGATGGTGCTGCTGCAGCGGATTCGGCGCCAGGACGCCGGTTCCGCGGTCGCGGACCTGTTCGCCGCCGACTACGTCGGTGGTCTGGTCGGCGGGCTGGCGTTCCCGTTCCTGCTGCTGCCGCTGTTCGGCCAGGTCCAGGGCGGGCTGGTGGTCGGCATGGTCAACGCCGCGGCCGGTATCGCGCTGGTGCTCACGGTGTTCCGCCGCGAGCTGTCCAAGCGGGCGGTGCTGCTGCTGACCGGGACGTCTGTGCTGGTCGGCGGGGTTCTGGTGGGCGCGTACGTGTTCGCCGACGACTTCGAGGTGACCGCGCGGCAGGCGCTGTACGCGGATCCGGTGGTGCACGCCGAGCGCACGCCGTACCAGGAGGTCGTGCTCACCGAATCGGTGTCGTTCAACGGAACCCACGACACCCGGATGTACCTCAACGGCGATCTGCAGTTCAGCTCGATGGACGAGTACCGGTACCACGAGGCGATGGTGCACCCGGCGATGGCGGGACCTCGGGGTCGCGTCCTGGTGCTGGGCGGCGGGGACGGCTTGGTGCTGCGGGAGGTGCTGCGCTACCCGGACGTCCGCGAGGCCACGTTGGTGGAGCTCGACCCGGCCGTCCTGGAGCTGGCCCGCACCGATCCGCAAGTGTCCACTTTGAACGGACACGCCTTCGACGACCCGCGGGTCCGCACGGTCTCGGAGGACGCCTTCACCTGGCTGCGCGAGAACCGCGACCGCTTCGACGTGGTGCTGGTCGACATGCCCGACGCGGACTCCACGGCCACCGCGAAGCTGTACTCGACGGAGTTCTACGGCCTGGTCCGCCACGCGATGGCCGACGACGCGCGCGTCGTGGTCCAAGCGGGCTCGCCGTTCTTCGCGCCCAACGCCTTCTGGTGCATCGAGTCGTCCATGCGCGCGGCCGACCTCCGCACCGTCCCGTACTCGGTGACGGTCCCGAGCTTCGGCGAATGGGGCTTCCACCTCGCCTCAGCGGCACCGGGGGACGCAAATTCAATGGAAATCGAACCTCGAAGTTCAATGGAATTTGCGGATCCCCAGGCAGTGCGGAGCCCCTTGGCCTCGCCGGGGGCGCCGGAACTCCGCCTGCCGCAGGACGCCCCGCCCCTGCGTTCCCTGGACGAGCCGACCCTGCGCGCGGCGGCGACGTTCCCGCCGGACCGGACCCGGATCCCCGGCATGGAGCCGTCGACCCTGATGCACCCGACGATCCTCCAGCACGCCCAAGGCGAGTGGGAGAACTACTGACCCGGACCGTCCGCAGGTTTCAGCCGCGACTGAACACAGTTTCAATTGAAACTGCAAAACCCGGGCACGGGATCCGCAGTTTCAATCGAGCCTTTTTCATCCTGTCCGGGCTGCGACCGCGAGGCACGTCCGGCACCGCGCGGCAAGAGTCGCATGCGCCGCAGGCGCATAGCCCACCCTCGGCGCTTGCGCCGCCGCGGGTTCTCAGCGTTCGCCTGGCGAGGACGGCCCGACTGCCGTGTATTGGCATACATAAAGTCGGGCACCCGGAGTCCAGGC
>NZ_JBEOVY010000125.1:0-19681 GCF_040295745.1 Saccharopolyspora sp. NPDC002686 | reverse complement strand
GACCTTCTGCACGTCGCGGCCCAGGCGCGGACCGGCCGCCCGCGCGTTCACCGCGATCTTGGCGATCGGGAAACCGGTCGCCTTCGACGCCAGCGCCGAGGAGCGCGACACCCGCGGGTTCATCTCGATGACGACCATCCGGCCGGTCTCCGGGTGGATGGCGAACTGGATGTTGCAGCCACCGGTGTCCACCCCGACCTCGCGCAGCACCGCGATGCCCACGTCGCGCATGTGCTGGTACTCGCGGTCGGTCAGCGTCATCGACGGCGCCACCGTGACCGAGTCACCGGTGTGCACGCCCATCGCGTCGATGTTCTCGATCGAGCAGATGACCACGACGTTGTCCGCGTGGTCGCGCATCAGCTCGAGCTCGTACTCCTTCCAACCGAGGACGCTCTCCTCGATCAGGACCTCGTGCACCGGGGACTCGGCCAGCCCGAAGGAGGCCATCCGCTCCAGCTCCTCCTCGGTGTGCGCCATGCCCGAGCCCAGGCCGCCCATGGTGAAGCTGGGCCGGATGACCACTGGGAGGCTGTGCGCCGCGACGAACGCGCGCACGTCCTCCATGGACTTGCACACCGCCGACTCGGGCACCTCGCCGCCCACGGAGCGCACGATGTCCTTGAACCGCTGCCGGTCCTCGCCGCGCTGGATCGCCTCGATGTCCGCGCCGATCAGCTCCACGCCGTACTTCTCCAGCACGCCGAGCTCGTCCAGCGCCATCGCGGTGTTCAGCGCGGTCTGGCCGCCCAGCGTGGCCAGGATGGCGTCGGGCCGCTCGGCCGCGATCACCTTCTCCACGAACTCCGGGGTGATCGGCTCGATGTAGGTCGCGTCGGCGAACTCCGGGTCGGTCATGATCGTCGCCGGGTTGGAGTTCACCAGCGAAACGCGGATGCCCTCCTCGCGCAGCACCCGGCAGGCCTGGGTGCCGGAGTAGTCGAACTCGCACGCCTGGCCGATCACGATCGGCCCGGAACCGATGACGAGCACGTGCTTAATGTCGGTCCTCTTCGGCATATCAGCGCGCCTCACTCATCAGATCAACGAACTTGTCGAACAGCGGCGCGGCGTCGTGCGGGCCCGCTGCCGCTTCGGGGTGGTACTGGACGCTGAACGCCGGGCCGTCGAGCAGCCGCAGGCCCTCGACCGCACCGTCGTTGGCGCAGTGGTGGCTGACCATCGCGCGGCCGAAGTCGGTGTCGAACCGCTCCCCCGGCTCGCCCTCGACGGCGAAACCGTGGTTCTGCGCGGTGATCGCGACCTTGCCGGTCTCCGCGTCGATGACCGGGATGTTGATGCCGCGGTGGCCGTACTGCAGCTTGTAGGTGCCGCGGCCCAGCGCGCGACCGAGGATCTGGTTGCCGAAGCAGATGCCGAACAGCGGCAGCTTGCGGTCCAGGGCCTGGCGGGTCAGCTCGACCTGCGCGTCGGTGGTGGCCGGGTCGCCGGGGCCGTTGGACAGGAACAGGCCGTCCGGGCTGATCGACAGCACCTCGTCCAAAGTGGACGTCAGCGGCAGCACGTGCACCTCGATGCCGCGCTCGGACATCATCCGCGGGGTGTTGGACTTGATGCCCAGGTCCAGCGCGGCCACGGTGAACCGCTTCTCGCCGATCGCAGGCACCACGTAGGGCTCGGCGGTGGTGACGTCACCGGCCAGCGAAGCGCCGACCATCTCGGCGCTCGCCTTGACCGCGGCGATCATCTCGTCATCGGTGCCCAGCTCGGGACCGGAGAAGACCCCGCCGCGCATCGCGCCCAGCTCGCGGACGTGCCGGGTCAGGGTGCGGGTGTCGATGCCCGCGATGCCGACGACGCCCTGGCGCTCCAGCTCCTCGTCCAGGGAGCGGCGCGAGCGCCAGTTCGACGGCCGCCGCGCGGGGTCGCGCACGGCGTAACCGGCGACCCAGATCTGCGCGGACTCGTCGTCCTCGTCGTTCCACCCGGTGTTGCCGATCTGCGGCGCGGTCTGCACCACGATCTGGCGGTGGTACGAGGGGTCGGTCAGGGTCTCCTGGTAGCCGGTCATGCCGGTGGTGAACACGACCTCACCGAGGGTGCGGCCCACCTTGCCGTAGGCCTCCCCGCGGAAGATCCGGCCGTCCTCCAGCACCAGCGCGGCCGGGACGTGGTCGCTCATTTTTCCTCCTGCCACGGCTCGGCGGAGCCGTGGATGATCTCGTGGTGCGGCGAAATCGCCGCTTGGCTGAAGTCGGTCGCGGTCATCGCGCGCCCGATCCGGTCGCCTCGTCGCGGGACGCCTCGACGTCGGGGCCCAGCGCGCGGATCGCCTCGACCCAGTCGGTCTGCGCGTCCTTGTCGTCGCTGCGGAAGCCGGTGTCCAGCAGCACCTCGCCGAGGCGCCAGGTCACCACGACCAGGCCCGCGCCGGGCACCACCTTGTTGGCCAGCTTGTGGTCCAGGCGGCAGTCCACGACGGACTCCGCCGGGATCCACAGGTCGCTGGCGCCTTCGCGGCGCAGCAGCAGCCCCGCGGCGTGCAGGTGCGCGGTGCCGTTGGCGCGGTGGCCGATGTCGCCGACCGCGATCCGGTCCTGCCAGTCGCTGGCCCTCGTGGTGCCGACGTACATGCCGGTGGCGGCCGGCCGCAGCTCCTCGCCCGGTTCGCCCGGCGGCGCCGGGAAGTCCCGGCAGCTCGGCGCCCTGGCGGCGGGCCCGGTTGACCCAGCCGCGCCGCATCCCGAAGAACACCAGCGCGATCAGCGCGAGCAGCGCGAGCACCCAGAGGAAGCGTTCCATCAGCGCCTCACCTTGCCCTCGTGCGCGGTGAGCCGTCCGCGCAGCATCGTCGCGACCACCCGGCCGGGCAGCTGCATGCCGTCGAACGGCGAGTTCTCCCCGAGGCTGGCCAGCTCCGCGCCGCGCACGGTCCACTCGGCGTCGGGGTCGACCAGCACCAGGTTGGCCGGCTCGCCCACCGCGACCGGGCGGCCCTGATCGGCCAGCCCGCCGATCTCGGCGGGTCGCTCGCTCATCACCCGCGCGACCCCGCGCCAGTCCAGCAGCCCCGAGCGCACCATCGTCTGCACGACAATGCCGAGCGCGGTCTGCAGGCCGAGCATGCCCGGCTTCGCGGCGGACCACTCGCAATCCTTGTCCTGCGCAGCGTGCGGGGCGTGGTCGGTGGCCACGCAGTCCACCGTGCCGTCGGCCAGTGCCTGGCGCAGTGCCAGCACGTCGGCGTCGGTGCGCAGCGGCGGGTTGACCTTGTTGACCGGGTCGTAGGTCTCGAGCCGGTCGTCGGTCAGCAGCAGGTGGTGCGGCGTGACCTCGGCCGACACCTGGCCGGCGGTCTCGCGGGACTTCCACCAGCGCAGGATGTCCGCGGTGCCCGAGGTGGAGACGTGGCAGACGTGCAGCGTGCCGCCGGTGTGCCCGGCGAGCAGGCAGTCGCGCGCGACGATCGCTTCCTCGGCCGGGGCGGGCCAGCCCGCCAGGCCCAGCCGCGCGGCGTTCGCGCCCTCGTGCGCCTGCGCGCCCACCGTCAGGCGGGGCTCCTCGGCGTGCTGGGCGACGACTCCGCCGAAGGACTTCGTGTACTCCAGCGCGCGCCGCATGATCAGCGGGTCGTGCACGCAGTGGCCGTCGTCGGAGAAGACCCGGACCTCGGCGGCCGAGCGCCGCATGGTGCCCAGCTCGGCGAGCTTCTCGCCCTTGAGCCCGACCGTCACCGCACCCACCGGGTGCACGTCGACCAGGCCGACCTCCCGGCCGCGCCGCCACACGTGCTCGACGATCACCGCGTTGTCGGCGACCGGATCGGTGTTGGCCATCGCGAAGACCGCGGTGTAGCCGCCCAGCGCCGCAGCGCTCGAACCGGTCTCGACGGTCTCGGCGTCCTCGCGGCCCGGCTCCCGCAGGTGGGTGTGCAGGTCGACGAAGCCCGGCAGCAGCACCGCGCCGCCGGCCTGCACGATCTCGTCGGCGTCGACCTCGAGGTTCGTGCCGATCTCGGCGATGACCTCGCCCTCGACCAGCACGTCAACGGGTTCGCCCTCGCCGTAGGGGCGGACGTCCTTCAACAACAGCCGGCTCATGCCCGTTCCGCCTCTCCGCGATTCACAGTTGTGGTTGCGTTCGCGATCAAGCTCGCGTTTCGCGGTTTCCTGTGGCTGGTTTGCATCACGTTCCCCTGAGGTGCGGCGAGCAGGACTCGGTTTGAAACAGGACTACTCATGCCGCGAGCTCCTCTCCCGCCAGCAGGTGGTAGAGCACCGCCATGCGCACGTGCACGCCATTGCTGACCTGCTGGGTGATGGCGGCGCGCGGGGAATCGGCGACTGCCGGGGCGATCTCCATGCCGCGCAGCATCGGGCCGGGGTGCAGCACGACCGCGTGCTCCGGCAGCTTGTCCATCCGCGCCTGGTTGAGCCCGTAGGCGATGGAGTACTCGCGGGCCGACGGGAAGAAGCCGCCGTGCATCCGCTCGGCCTGGACGCGCAGCATCATCACCGCGTCCAGCTTCGGCAGCTCCGGGTCGAGCTCGTGGCGCACCTCCGCGCCCCAGTGCTCGACACCGGTGGGCACCAGCGTCGGCGGCGCGACCAGCACCACCTCGGCGCCCAGGGTGCGCAGCAGGTGCACGTTTGAGCGCGCGACCCGGCTGTGCAGCAGGTCGCCGACGATCGCGATGCGGCGGCCGTTGAGCTCGCCCAGCCGCTCCCGCAGCGTCGCAGCGTCCAGCAGCGCCTGCGTCGGGTGCTCGTGCATGCCGTCGCCCGCGTTGACGACCTGCGTGCCGACCTCGTCGAGCCAGCCCGCCAGCCGGTGCGCCGCACCGGAGGCCGGGTGCCGCATGATCACGCAGTCAGCGCCCGCGGCGGCCAGCGTCAGCGCGGTGTCGCGCAGCGACTCGCCCTTGTTGACCGACGAGCTGCTGGCCGAGACGTTGATCACGTCGGCGCTCATCCACTTGCCCGCGACCTCGAAGGAGACCCGGGTGCGCGTGGAGTTCTCGTAGAACAGCGTCACCACCGTGCGCCCGCGCAACGTCGGCAGCTTCTTCACCTCGCGCCCCAGCAGCGTCTGCTTGAGCGTGTCGGCGGTGTCGAGGACGCTGGTCGCGGTCGCCGCGTCCAAGCCCTCGGTGGACAGCAGGTGGCGCATCACTCGTTCTCCTCATCGCGCCGAAGCACCACGCGGTCCGAGCCGTCGGTCTCCTCCAGGTGCACGGCGACACCCTCGGAGCGCGAGGTGGGGATGTTCTTGCCGACGTAGTCGGCGCGGATGGGCAGTTCGCGGTGACCGCGGTCGACCAGCACGGCCAGCTGCACCGCGCGGGGACGGCCCTGGTCGCGGAGGGCGTCGAGCGCGGCTCGCACGGTGCGGCCGGAGAACAGGACGTCGTCGACGAGGACGACCAGTGCGCCGTCGATGCCCTCGACGGGCAGGTTGGTGGGCTCCAGCGGGCGGTTCGGGCGCTTGCGCAAGTCGTCCCGGTAGAGCGTGATGTCCAGGGTTCCGGTGGGAACGGTCACCCCGCTGAACTCGCTGATCTTCGCGGCCAGCCGCCGCGCCAGCGAAGTCCCCCTGGTCGGGATCCCCAGCAGCACGACATCGCTGCTGCCGGTGTCCAGCGCGGTCTTCTCGATGATCTGGTGAGCGATCCGGGCAATCGTGCGCGCAACGTCACCGGTCGAGAGCAGCTCCCGCTGCCCGACCGGGTCCGCCGCGTCCGCCGGTGGGCGTGACGCCACGGTGCGACCTCCTTCTCCGCCTCGCTGGACGGATCCTTAAAGGATGGTGTGTGACCTGCCCCGCAGTCACCGTCGTGCGAACTCGGGTGGACCGCCGGGCCTCCTCGTACGCTATCAAGGTTCAGCGGTCAATCGTCCGGGTGGTGTGGCAGGACTCGCCCCAATGCCGACAAAGACCAACTTGACCTGGTGACGCTGGCGAGCGAACATTACTCTCCGTATCGATCTGAGCTTTGCTCCCCGGTCGGCACTATCGGCTGACGGGGCGAACGAACGGAGAAACGCCACATGGGCGACTACGCCAAGGCGCTGGGCAGCAAGCTCCGCGCTATCCGCCAGCAGCAGGGTTTGTCGCTGCACGGCGTCGAGCAGAAGTCTGGCGGGCGGTGGAAGGCCGTGGTCGTCGGGTCCTATGAGCGCGGCGACCGTGCGGTGACCGTGCAGAAGCTGGCCGAACTGGCCGACTTCTACGGGGTTCCGGTCGCAGAACTGCTTCCGGAGGGTCGGGTGCCGTCCGGCGCCGAGCCCGCCACCAAAGTCGTGATCAACCTGGAGCGGCTGCAGCAGCTGCCCGCTGAGAAGGTGGGCCCGCTGGCCCGCTACGCGGCCACCATCCAGAGCCAGCGCGGTGACTACAACGGCAAGGTGCTGTCCATTCGCACCGAGGACCTGCGATCCCTGGCCATCATCTACGACATGACGCCAGGTGAGCTCACCGAGCAGCTCATCGATTGGGGCGTGCTTCCCCCGGAGGCCCGCCCGGCCCGCGAGGAGTGAGAACTACCGCACAACCAGGAGAGCGCCTGGCCCCGAACCACTCGGCGGCCGGCGCTCTTCACGCTTCCCCCTAGCGGCGAAGGCGCGGTGAAGGGCGCTCCGGACCGAGCTGGTCGGTCCGGAGCGCCCTTCGCGCATCCACCGATCGTGCGACGAACTGGGCACGAACGAGGGGCACCCCTGGACCGATCCGGTCCGGAGGTGCCCCTCGTTCCGTCGTACCTGTCACGCGAATTCCATTGAAATCGGAGGTCCGATTTCAATGGAATTTGCGTCAGCCGCTGCTCAGACGGTCTTGCGCAGCTTGTTGCCGATGCCCGCGATGCGGCCCAGGACGCCGTTGACGAACCTGGGCGAGTCGTCGGTGGACAGGGCCTTGACCAGCTCCACCGCCTCGTCGATGGCCACCGCCGGGGGAACGTCGTCGCTCCGCCACAGCAGCTCGTAGAGGCCCAGCCGCAGCACCGAGCGGTCCACCGCGGGCATCCGGTCCAGGGACCAGCCCTCGGCGTGCTGGGTGAGCAGCTCGTCGATCCGCTCGCGGTTCTCCGCGACACCCTCCACGAGGGTGACGGTGTAGTCGTTGACCGGCGGGACCTCCGGCGATCCGACCCGGTCGGACAGCAGGGTCACCGCGTCGACGCCGCGCTGGTCGGCCTCGTAGAGGAAGTCCACCGCGCGCTTGCGCGCCTTGCTCCGAGAACCCACCTCACACCCTCTTCCCGGCCGCAGCGGCCGACGGGCAGGCGCTCATTTGGTGTTGACGCGGCTGAGGTACCGGCCGTCGCGCGGGTCGACCTTGACCTTGTCACCGGTGTTGAGGAACAGCGGCACCTGGATCTCGGCACCGGTCTCCAGGGTGGCCGGCTTGGTGCCACCGGTGGAGCGGTCGCCCTGCAGGCCCGGGTCGGTGTGCTGGACGACCAGCTCGACCGAGGCGGGCAGCTCGACGTACAGCGGGTTGCCGTCGTGGCGGGCGATGACGACCTGGCTGTTCTCCAGCATGTAGTTCGCCGCGTCGCCGACCACGTCCGCCGAGACGTTGATCTGCTCGTAGGTGTCCGGCTCCATGAACACGTAGTCCTGGCCGTCGTTGTAGAGGTAGGTCATCTCGCGGCGGTCGACGTTCGCGGTGTCCACCTTCACACCGGCGTTGAACGTCTTGTCGAGGACCTTGCCGGAGAGCACGTTCTTCAGCGTGGTGCGCACGAAGGCGCCGCCCTTGCCGGGCTTGACGTGCTGGAAGTTCACGACGGACCAGAGCTGGCCGTCGATGTTGAGCACCAGTCCGTTCTTCAGGTCGTTCGTGGATGCCACGGTGGGAATCTCTCCTGTGGTGATGGCTTCGGGCGTGTTCCGCCGGATCGCAATTCCGGCGATGTCGGCGCACCGGGGTGCGTCAGACTGCGACGAGCTCCTTCGTCGTCAAGGTGAGGAGCTCCGGTGTGCTGGGACGCACGACCAGCGTGTCCTCGATGCGGACCCCGCCCCGCCCCGCCAGATAAACGCCAGGCTCGACGGTGACCGCCATCCCGGCGCTGATTCTACCGTCTCCCCGCTGCGACAAAGTCGGTGCCTCGTGGATCTCCAGCCCGACGCCGTGTCCGAGGCCGTGCAGGAACTGCTCGCCGTACCCGGCGTCCTCGATCACCTTGCGCGCCGCGGTGTCCACCTCGCGCACCTCGGTGCCGACCCGCACCGCGGCCCGCCCGGCGGCCTGCGAGGTGCGCACCAGCTCGTAGATCTCGCGCTGCCAGTCGGCCGGTTTGCCCAGCACCACGGTGCGGGTCATGTCCGAGTGGTAGCCGTCGACCAGGGCGCCGAAGTCCATCTTCACGAAGTCGCCGGTGGTCAGCACCGCGTCGGTCGGGCGGTGGTGCGGGACCGCGGAGTTCGCCCCGGCGGCCACGATCGTCTCGAACGACGGCCCGGCGGCGCCGTGGTCGAGCATCCGCCCGTCGAGCTCGCGGGCGACCTCCAGCTCGGTGCGGCCGGGGCGCAACCCGCCGTGCTCGATGAGGTCGGCCAGCGCCCGGTCGGCGGCGGCGCAGGCCATCCGCAGCGCCTCGATCTCGACCTCGTCCTTGATCAGCCGCAGCTCCTCGACGTGCCCCGGCGCGCGCACCAGCTCGGCCTTCCCCGCGGCGTCGGCCAGCACGTCGCGGCGGTCGACGGTGACGTGCTGGCTCTCGAACCCGACGCGGCGGTGCTCGGCGGCCGCCGAACCGATCCGCTCGGCCAGCGTCAGGTCGCTGGCCCGGTCGATCACCCGCTCCAGGTCCGGGACCTGCTCGGACGCCTGCGTCAGGTAGCGGCCGTCGGTGCAGAACACCGTCCGCGACTCGGCACCCTGCTCGTCGGCGGCGTGCACCACCAGCGCGGCGTTGGACCCGGTGAAGCCGGTGAGGTAGCGGATGTTGAGCAGATCGGTCACCAGCATCGCGTCCAGCTCCTGCTCGCGCAGGCGGTCGCGGAGGGCTTGCCGTCGGTGGGAGTGCGCTTCGGACATGTCGGGAGCCTAACTCGCGAACCGGTGGGCGGACCTGGTCAGGAAGAGGTCGGCGGGAAGCCGCCACGAGCTTGTGCGCAGGGCGTTGTCGGTGCAGGGCGCTACCGTTCACGGCATGTCGCTGTCGTGGAGCGTGGTGGCGAGCCCGGTCGGTGAGCTGACCGTGGTGGCCGGTGCGTCCGGGGTCCGCCAGGTGGCCTTCGCCGGGCCGGACGCGGTGCTCGGCGAGTACGACGCGGAGCTGAGCCGGGACACCGGGGTCGCGGTCGAGGCCGCCCGGCAGCTCGAGGAGTACTTCGCGCGGCGCCGCCGGGAGTTCGACGTGCCGATCGAGTGGGAGCCGCTGCAGGGCTTGCGGCTGCACGTGCTGCGCACCCTGTTCGAGCTGGTGCCGTTCGGGGAGACGGTGAGCTACAAGCGGCTGGCGGAGCTGTCCGGGCGGCCGGAGGCCTCGCGCGCGGTCGGGACGATCATGGGCAGCAACCCGGTCCCGGTGATCGTGCCGTGCCACCGGGTGCTGGCCAGCGGCGGCGGGCTCGGCGGGTTCGGACCGGGCCTGGAGGCCAAGCGCCGGCTGCTCGTGCTGGAGGAGGTCCTGGAACCCAGCCTGCTGGAGCTCGACCTCCTGTGACTACCTGACCGACAGGAACAGGTGGTAGGTCGTTTCGTGCTGGCCGAGCTGGACCGGGATCGCCAGTTCTTCGCAGTTGCCGAACACCTCGTGCAGCGCGGCCTTCAGCTCCGGCGAGGTGTCGGCCGACCAGATCGCCAGCGTGCCGCCGGGAACCAGCTTTTCCTTGCTGCGCGCGAGGAATTCACCGCGGTAGATCGCGGAGTTGGCGTCGTAGACGAGGAAGTCCGGGCCGTTGTCCACGTCGAGCAGCACGACGTCGAAGCGCTCCGGCGGCTGCGCGGCGATCACCTCGGCCACGTCGCCGACGTGGCAGCGCACCCGGTCGTCGCCGATCGCCGCAGCGGTTTCCGGGACGAGTCCGTCGCGGTGCCAGGTCACCAGATCCGGTTCGATCTCGACGACGTGCGCCTCGCGCACCCGCCGATCGGCCAGCACCTCCCGCAGCGTGAACCCCAGGCCGAGCCCGCCGATCAGCACCCGCAGATCCGCCCCGCCCACCGCGCGCAGCGTGGCGGTGGCGAGTTCCCGTTCGGTTTCGGTGTGCGCGGTGTCCATGACGAACACGCCGTTGACCCGGAGCTCCAGCGAGTCACCCCGGCGCAGCAGGGCGAGTTCGCCGCGCTCCGTCTCCCCGCGCGCGACAAGTTCAGCCATCAGAACAACATTAACCAACCCCGCACCCCGACCGAGCTACCCTCCCGCACGCAGGCCCCGGTCGATTTCGCACGGCGGCGGCCGGCGCTCAGGGGCCGCGTCAGCGCGGGTTTTCCGCCGGGTTCGGGAAATGCGGGAACGCGCGTAGGGTTATCCCCCGGTTCATCCGAAACGCCGGAAGCTCGGCGTTGTCCGGAAATGACTCGCCCGCTGGGCTGGTTCGGGCAGTGCCCGGCGGCGGTTCGGACTATTCCCGGCCGATGTGGACGCTCCCAGAATTGGGCCGCTCCGAACCCGATGAACCGAAGGTGATGCGCCGTGCTCAGCAGACGATCCTTCCTCGGCGGTGTCTCCGCCGCCGCCCTCGCCGTGCCCGTCCTCGGCGGCCTGTCCGCCGCCCCCGCGTTCGCCGGTCGCCGCGCGCCGAACGTCCCGCTGCCGCTGACGATCGTCAACCAGAGCGGGCAGTTCGACAACGCCTCGATCCACGTCTACGTCGTCGGCACGAACCTCGACACCGGCGAGCAGTCCCGGGTCACGCCGGACGGCCAGCTGGTGCCGGTCTCGGAGTCCGACAACGGTTCCGACGGTTTCGCCGACTACGCGATCCCGTTGCAGGGCAGCGGCGACACGACGCTGGACCTGCCGGGCATGTCCGGGCGGATCTACTTCGCGCTGGGCGACAAGCTGAAGTTCAAGGTGGTCACCGGCGGCGACGGCAAGCCCGCGCTGCAGTACCCGGCCGGCTGGGTGGACTCCGACCCGAACTACGGGATCCTGCACGACACCGTCGAGTTCACGCTCAAGGCCGACGGGATGTACTGCAACACCACGATGGTCGACATGTTCAGCGTGCCGCTGTCGATCCACCTGCAGGGCGCCGAGGACCAGACCACGGGCACGGTGCCCGTCGGCGGCCGGGAGCGGATCCTCAACGGCGTCGCCGAGCACTCCGACTTCGCCGGGCTGCGCCAGGACGACCTGCGGGTGATCGCGCCGGGCCACGGCCTGGACCTCGGCAAGTTCCCGGACACCTACTACGACTCCTACATCGAGGAGGTCTGGTCGAAGTACCAGGGCACCCAGCTGCGGGTCGACACCGACAACGGCAAGGTCTTCACCGGCCAGATCTCCGGGGACACCTTCCAGTTCGACGGCGGCGTGCAGCCCATCGGCAAACCGTCCACGCGGGACGTCCTGTTCTGCGACGGCGCGCTGGCCGCCCCGAACGACGGCATCACCGGCCCCGTCGCGGCCATCCTCGGGGCCGGTTTCAACCGCTCGATCCTGCTCGACTCCGCCGACCAGCCGGGCACCGACCCGGGCGGCTTCTACCGGCACGACATCACCAACCACTACTCGAAGGTGATGCACGAGAACACCGAGGACGGCAAGGCCTACGGCTTCGCCTTCGACGACGTGGCCGGGTTCGCCTCCTACGTCCAGGACGGCGCGCCGACGTCGATCACCGTGACGCTGACGCCGTGGTGACCGGTTCCGGCGCCCGATGCCGGATCGACACCGAGAAGGCCGTCGCCAGCAGGCACAGCAGCCCGGCGCCGTACCAGGCCGCGGCGTAGTCGCCGAACTGGTCGCGCACCACGCCCGCGATGCTGGCGATGGCCGCCGCGCCGATCTGGTGGGAGGCGAAGACCCAGCCGAACACCACCGACGCGCGCGGCCCGAAGTGCTCCCGGCACAGCGCCATCGTCGGGGGCACGGTGGCCACCCAGTCCAGGCCGTAGAACACCACGAACAGCACCATGTTCGCCTCCACCGAGGGCGCGAACAGCTGCGGCAGCACGAACAGCGAGATCCCGCGCAGCGTGTAGTAGGCGGCCAGCAGGATCCGCGGGTTGACCTTGTCGGTGAGCCAGCCGGACAGCACGGTGCCCAGCACGTCGAAGACGCCGATCACGGCCAGCAGCCCGGCGGCCGTCGTCGTCGGCATGCCGTGGTCGTGCGCGGCGGGCACGAAGTGCGTGTTGACCAGACCGTTCGTGCTCGCCCCGCAGATCGCGAAACCACCTGCCAGCAGCCAGAAAGCAGGCGTGCGGGCCGCATCGCGCAGCGCCCGCAGCGCCGCGGCCGCCGGATTCCCCTGATCTCGCGCGGGTTCCGGCTCGTCCCCGGTCGCGCCGTACGCGGTGGTCCCGACGTCGGCGGGGTACTCGCGCATCACCAACCACACGAGCACCGCGACGAGCAGCGCTGACGCGGCGATGACCAGCGAGGCGAAGCGCCACCCGAACTGCTCCACCAGAACCGCGGCCAGCGGCAGGAAGACCAGCTGCCCGGTCGCGCTGCCCGCGGTCAGCACCCCGCTGACCAGCCCTCGCCGCGCCACGAACCACCGGTCGACCACAGTGGACACGAAGGCCAGCGCCATCGACCCGGTGCCCAGCCCGACCAGCAGGCCCCAGCAGATCACGAGCTGCCAGCTGGCCGTCATGAACACGGTGAGCCCGCTGCCGACCGCGACCAGCGCCAGCGCGGTGACGGTGATCCGCCGGATGCCGAAGCGGATCATCAGCGCCGCCGCGAACGGCGCGGTCAGCCCGTAGAGCAGCAGGTTCAGCGAGACGGCGGCCGAGATGACGCTGTGCGGCCAGCCGAACTCGTCGTGCAGCGGATTCATGAACACGCCGGGCACCGAGCGGAACGCAGCGGCACCGACCAGGGCGACGAAGGCGACGGCCGCGATCCACCAAGCCGGGTGGAGCCGCCGCGCGGGTGCAGTGCTGATCACCGCTCCAGCGTCGCCGAGGCGACGGCTCCACACTAGTGGCCGGAGGGACAACATGTGAGAAGATCCGGCCATGGCCCTTGTCTCAACCGGAGCCCTGCTCAACCGCACCTCAGGGGACCGTGATCCAACCCAGCCACAAGAAACCTCGAAACGCGAGATCAATCCCGGACGCAACCACCACTGAAAAACGCGGAGAGGCGGAATGCGCATGGCCAGCCAGCACCGCATCGCCGTTCTGGGACTGCCCGAGGTCATCGGCTTCGACCTGGTGATCCCGTCGCAGATCTTCGTCGGCGCCCGCGACGAGGACGGCACACCGCTCTACAACGTCCAGGTGTGCAGCCTCGACGGCGGGCCCATCCCCACCACCAGGGGTTTCTCGATCCTGCCCGGGGCCGATCCGGACTTCCTGACCGCGCCGGACACGCTGATCATCCCCGGCACCCACCTCAAGGGGCCGCGCACCGACGGCAGCCTGGACCCGGAGATCGCCGACTACCTGGCCGGGCTCCCCGAGCGCACCCGGATCATGTCGATCTGCACCGGCTCGTTCGTGCTCGCCGCGACGGGCATGCTCGACGGCCGCCGCGCGACCACGCACTGGAAGTACGCGGACGACTTCCGGCGCCTGTACCCGCAGGTGGACCTGGACCCGGACGTGCTGTTCGTGGACGACGGCGACGTGCTGTCCTCGGCGGGCGTGGCCGCCGGGATCGACCTGTGCCTGCACGTGATCCGCCGCGATCACGGCAGCGAGGTCGCCAACCGCGCCGCCCGCTCCAGCGTCGTGCCGCCGTGGCGCGAGGGCGGCCAGGCCCAGTACATCGAGCGGCCGCTGCCGGACCCGAACGGCAACGGCACCTCGGCCACCCGCGCCTGGCTGCTGGAACGCCTCGCCGAACCGGTCGCGCTCGGCCAGATCGCCGCGCACGCGGGGATGAGCGTGCGGACCTTCACCCGCCGCTTCCGGGACGAGACCGGCACCAGCCCGCTGGACTGGCTCCTCCAGCAACGCCTGGACCACGCCCGCCACCTGCTGGAATCCACCGATCTCCCGATCGACGCGGTGGCCGAACAAGCGGGCCTCAGCACGGCGGCCTCGCTCCGCAAGCACCTCCGCCACCGCCTCGGCACCAGCCCCGCCACCTACCGACGGACCTTCCGGTCATGACGAAGGCCGCCTGACCCGGACGTCAGGCGGCCTCTCGCTGCGAACCCGGATTACTGCGCGACGCCGGCTTGGACGGTCTGCACCGTCAGCTGGTTGTGGTCGCCCATGTTCGGGTTGGCGCAGCCGTTCTGGCCGTAGTCGAACGGGATGAACATCGACGCGGTGTCGTGCGGCGGGTAGATCCGCAGGCCCTTGGCCGGTTCCAGCTGGCACTCGCCGGAGTCGTAGTTCTCCACCGTGACGAACTTGATCAGCGCGGACGCCTTGCCGCCGGGCGCGAGGCTGATCACGTCGCCCTTCTTGCCGACCCGGAACGCGGGGGCGCCGATCTGGTGCCCGTCGTCGCCACCGACGTAGGAAACGCCCGGGAAGCCCTGCATGACGCAGGTGCGGTCGCTGGAGTTGGTGAAGATCAGCGGCTGGTAGACGCTGCCCGCGGCGCCGTCGCTCTCGCCGAACGACAGCTGGAGGTCACGGGCCTTGCACTCGTTGTTGGCCGCGGAGGTGTCCGGCTGGGCGTCCTCCTGCCCGCTGGGCTTCTCCTCCTGCACCGCGGAGCTCTCCGGCGCCTCGCCGCTCTGGTCGGACGGCAGCGGCGCCGCGCTGGAACCGGCGGAGTCCTGGACGATCGGTTGGGCGTTGTTCTGCGCGCTCTGCTGGCCGGAACCACCGGGGCTGCACGCGGTCAGCCCGACTGCCAGCGTCGCCGCCGTGATCGCGAGGAACTTCGCCCGAATCATCGTGTCGTCACCCTTCCTTGCAGCGTCTTCTGATCGGTAGACGCCTGGTGCCGACAAGGGTTGCTCAGGTGCTCAACTTTTTCTCGGCGAAGCCGACCGAACCCGGTAGGACTCCGGTGGGCGCACGATCGCCTCGGGATCGCCCACGTACTCGACGTCCACGCCGTACTCCTCGCGAGCCGCGGCGATGCTGATGTACCCGTTGACCACGTCGTCGAGCACCTGCTCGACCGGGCGCGCGAGGGGATCACCGTGCCCTCCCCCGCCCGGGAACCGCAGCCGCACCACGGCATCCGGTGCGAGCCGGACCAGCTGCTTGCGGGGCAAGCGCTCGCCGGTGCGGGCGTCGACGAACTCGCCGGGCGCCCCGGCCGATCCGGATTCCGCCCCCACCGCGGGGAAATCCACCCGGTCGATGTTGGCGTTGACCGTCCAGCCGTGCTCGCCGTGCCGGGTCACCTCGACCACCTGGCCCAGCCCGCCGCGGTGCCGTCCCGCACCGCCGGAGTCCGGCCGCAGCTCGCGCCGCTGCTGCACCAGCGGCGTCAAGGTCTCCAGCACCTCGGTCGGCGCGGCCCGCACGCCGGTCGGGAAACCGGTGGTGCTCAGCCCGTCCTTGTCCGGACGCGCCCCGGTTCCGCCCGCGCCGAAGACCGTGAGCGTGAACGGGCGCGGCTCGTCGATCCCGCCGCCCCGCCACACCGTCATCCACAGCGCGTCCGCGCTCATCGCGGGCAGCCCGCCGGGCACGGCCGGTCGCAGCGCTTCGAACAGCAGGCTGGGCAGGAAGTGCCCGATGAGGTGCCGGGAGGCCACCGGCGCGGGGTCGACGCAGTTGAGCACCGAACCGCGCGGTGCGGTGACCTCGACCGGGCGGAACGACCCGGCGTTGTGCGGCACCTCCGGCGCCAGCGCGGCCTTGATCGCGAACGACGTGTAGGCGCGGGTGTAGTTGAGCACCACGTTGATGCCGTGCGGCGACTGCGGCGAGGAGCCCGTGTAGTCGATGTGGACGGCGTCCCCGGCGACCTCGGCGGTCACCTCCAGGTGGATCGCCTGGTCGTCGAAGCCGTCGGAGTCCATGCTGGCCGAGTACCGGCCGTCCGGGATGGCCCGCAGCGCGGTGCGCAGCGCCTGCTCCGAGCGGCGCATGATCTCGCCGGCCACCACGTCGATGCCGTCCAGCCCGAACTCGTCGAGCATCCGGTCGAGGCTGCGGATGCCCACCTGGTTCGCCGAGACCTGCGCGTAGATATCGCCCATCGTCTCGTCCGGCGTGCGGACGTTGGCCCGGATCAACCGTTCCAGCGTCCGGTCGGGGCCTTCGGCGGTGCGCAGCTTGAGGATCGGCAGCCGCAGCCCCTCCTCGAACACCTCCGAGGCCGCCGCGGACAGGATGCGCCCGCCGATGTCCGGGGAGTGGCAGCAGCTGGCGAACCACGCGATCAGCCGCCCGTCGCGGAAAGCGGGGGTGGCCACCGTGATGTCGTTGATCTGCCCGCTGGTCATCCACGGGTCGTTGGTGATCAGCACGTCGCCGTCGGCGAGGGTCCCCGGCGGGTGCTCGGCGACGATGTGCCGCATCCCGGTCGCCATCGCGTTGATGTGGCCGGGGGTGCCGCCGCTGGACTGCCCGACCATCTCGCCCGCGGAGTCGAACACCGCGCAGGCCAGGTCCAGCGATTCCCGCACCACCGGGCTGAACGCGGTGTTGACCAGGGCGGCCTGCTGCTCGTCGAGCAGCGAGTGCAGGCGGTTGGCGACCAGTCCGACCACCACCGGGTCGACGCGGCTCATCGGGATCCTCCAGCGGTGAACTCGACGAAGATGCTGCTGTCGGCTTCGACCGTGCACTTGGCGCCGGGCGGCACGAGCAGGGTCGCTTCCCGCTCCTCCACCAGCGCCGGTCCTTCGAGCACGGTCCCGGCGCGCAGCCGGTAGCGGTCGTAGACCGCGGTCGCCGCGTAGCCGTCGGCGAAGTAGGCCTCGCGGTGGCCCAGCAGCGCATCCGAACCGTCCGAAGTGGAGTCGAAGCCCAGCCGGCCGCTCGGGTTCGGCCCGCTGGCGGTGACCCGCCAGGTCAGCAGTTCCGGCTCGACGCCGGTCGGCGCGACGGTGCCGAACCGCTGCGCGTACTGGGCGCGGAAGCTCGCCAACACTTCGGCGCGCCAGTCCGGAACCTCCAGCGGCGGCACCGGGACCTCGATCTCGCTGCCCTGGCCGACGAACCGCATCTCCAGCGCCCGCTCGCAGGTGACGTCCACTTCGGACAGACCGGAGCCGACCAGGACGTCGGTGCCCTCGCGCGCCATCTCCGCGAACAGCGCGGCGGCCTCGTCGAGGTCGAGATCGCCCAGCAGCGCGTGCCGGGAGCGGACGATGTCGATCGACATCGGAGCGGACAGGAAACCGAGCGCGCTGAGCACGCCCGCCGCCGGAGGCGCGACCATCGACGGCGCGCCGAGCGCCCGCGCCACCCCCGGGCCGTGCAGCGGACCGTTCCCGCCGGAGACGAAGACCGGCAGCCGCGCCGGATCCTGACCGCGCTCGATGGCGTGCACGCGGGCCGCGTTGGCCATGTTCTCGTTGGCCGTCGTGTGCACGCCCCACGCCGCTTCCACGACCGAAACCCCCAGCGGATCGGCGATCTGCTCCTTGATCGCTGCTTCCGAAGCGGCCGCGTCCAGGTGCATCTCGCCGCCGAGGAACCGAGCCGGGTCGAGGTAGCCGAGCACGACGTCGGCGTCGGTCACCGTGCACCGGGTGCCGCCGCGGCCGTAGCAGACCGGACCGGGTTCCGAGCCCGCCGAATCCGGGCCGACGGTGATCAGGCCGAGCGGGTCCACCCGGGCGATCGAGCCGCCGCCGGTGCCGATCTCGATCATGTCGATGACCGGCGCGCGCACCGGCAGCCCCGATCCGGCGCGCAGCCGGTACACCCGGTCCACCTCGAAGGTGTGGGTGATCAGCGGCCGGTCGCGCTCGACCACGCAGAGCTTGGCGGTGGTCCCGCCCATGTCGAAGGCCAGCTGGTCGGGGCGCTGCGCGGTGCGGCCGAAGGCGACGGCTCCCAGCGCGCCGCCCGCGGGCCCGGACTCCAGCATCCGGATGGGGAAGCGCCGGGCCGTCTCCAGCGCGGCGACCCCGCCGTTGGACAGCATGATCAGCGGATCGGTGCGGACACCGCAGCGGTGCAGCCGCTCCCGCAGGTCGGCCAGGTAGGTCTCCACCAGCTGCTGCACGTAGACGTTGGCGAGCGTGGTGGAACTCCGCTCGTACTCGCGGATCTCGGGGTTGACCTCGCAGGACAGCGCGACCCGCAGCTGCGGTGCGACCTCGGCGAGGACTTCCCTGGCCTGCCGCTCGTGCTCGCCGTTGGTGTGGCTGTGCAGGAAGCACACGGCCACTGCTTCCACGCCGGCGGCGACGAGCTCGACGCCCAACCGCCGCACCGCGTCGACGTCGAGCGGGGTCAGCACCGAGCCGTCGGCCCGCATCCGCTCCGGCACGCCGAAGCGCAGGTGCCTGGGCACCAGCGGGCGGGGCAGTTCGAGGCCGAGGTCGTAGAGCTCGTAGCGGTGCTCGCGGCCCATCTCGACGACGTCGCGGAAGCCCTCGGTGGTCAGCAGCGCGGTGCGCGCGCCCCGGCGCTCGATCAGCGCGTTGGTCACCAAGGTGGTTCCGTGCACGACGGTGGTGATGCCCGCCGGGTCGAGCCGGTTGTCCGCGAGGGTCTGCCGCAGCACCTGCTCGACGGCGGCCGCCGGTTCCCGGTGCGTGGTCAGCGCTTTGCCGACGGCGACGATCCCGTTGTCGTCGAGGATGGCCATGTCGGTGAAGGTGCCGCCGATGTCCACCCCGATCCGCAGCGGACGTGGGTCTGTCATGGGGAGTCCTCCCGGTTCGACTGCCCGGCCACCGGGAGAGTACGGATCGTCTGACGATCTGGCAACGGATCGTCAGACGATTTCCGGATGCGCACCGGGTAGTCTTGGCCTGCGCGCATTCCGCGCCGACAGCAGAGAGGACCTCACGTGACCGACTCCAGCGGTGCCGCCACCCGGGTGGCCGACGCGCTGCGCGATCAGATCGCCGCGGGCGAGCTCGTGCCCGGCATGCGGCTGTCCGAGGAGCGGGTCAAGCAAGCCCACGGGGTCTCCCGCAGCACCCTGCGCGAGGCGTTCCGGCTGCTGATCCGGGAACGGCTGCTGGTCCACGAGCTCAGCCGCGGTGTGTTCGTCCGCCAGCTCAGCCGGCAGGACGTCGCCGACCTCTACGAGGTCCGGCGGGTCGTGGAATGCGCTGCGCTGCGCCACATCCGGAGCCTGCGACCGGCCGGGCTCCGCCGGGTCGCCACCGCCATCAAGGACGGCCACGAGGCCGCCGACCAGGGACGATGGGATGCGGTGGCGGCGGCCAGCATCCGGTTCCACGAAGCGCTGGTCGCACTCGCAGGAAGCCCGCGGCTGGACGCCATGGTCAGCGAGGTGCTCGCCGAGTTCCGGCTCGCCTACGCGCACATGAAGGACACCCAGGTCTTCCACGCGGCCTTCCTGAAGCGCAACTCCGAGATCGCCGAAGCCCTCGGCTCCGGCGACATCGAAGCCGCGGCCCAACTCCTGGACACCTACCTCGTCGACGCCGAAAAAGCCCTCCAAGACCACTTCATCGACTGACCCGACCCCGAGGTTCCGCAAATTCAATGGAAATCAGAGGTCCGATTTCCA
>NZ_JBEOVY010000124.1:0-19689 GCF_040295745.1 Saccharopolyspora sp. NPDC002686 | reverse complement strand
GTTTCAATTGAAACTGCAAAACCCAGGCACGGCGGATCACAGTTTCAATTGAAACTGCGGACATGGCGCGGGAACGAGGCCGGGGAACCTCGGTGGAGGTCGGGTCAGACGGTGGTGACGACCTCGTCGTAGTCGAGGCGGGGGAGGCGGTCGAACCAGGCGTCGTCGGCCGGCTTGCCGATGTTCACCGCGACCAGGACCTGCTGCTTGCCGCCGGGGAAGAACTCCTCGTTGATGCCCGCGGCGTCGAAGCCGGTCATCGGGCCCGCCGCCAGGCCGGCCGCGCGGACGCCCAGGATGAAGTAGGCGACCTGCAGGGACGCGTTGAGCTTCGCGTTCTGCTCGCGGAAGGTGTCGTCGGCGAAGATGTCCTTCGCGTTCGGGGCGTGCGGGAACACCCGCGGCAGGTTCTCGTGGAAGTCGGTGTCGGCGGCCAGCAGCGCGACCAGCGGGGCCTTCTCGGTCTTGCCCCGGTTGCCCTCCATCAGGTGCGGCAGCAGGCGCTGCTTGCCCTCCTCGGAACGCACCAGCACGATCCGCAGCGGCTGCTGGTTCATCGACGTCGGAGCCCACTTGACCAGGTCGTAGATGGCCTGGACCTGCTCGTCGGACACCGGTTCGTCGGTGAACGCGTTCGCGGTGCGGGCCTCGCGGAACAGCAGGTCCTGCGCCTCAGCGCCGAGCACGAGCTGCGCCTGGTCGACAGCGGTCATGGTGGTCCTCCCAAATGAGTTCGCGGTGGACCCGCCCCCGCTCGGGCGGATCCACCCACCACAACCTCGTTGAACCTTCAAGAATTCCCGGTCACTCGAAGATTCCGATGATTTCGTTGAACGCCACACCGACGAACAGGGCCAGGCACAGCACCATCATCGTGTTCGACAGCCACCGGGACCGGTGCTCGGCGGGCATCATCGTCTTCGAGTTCAGCAGCACCAGCAAGGTCCCCGCCAGGAACGGCATGAACAGCGCGCCCAGCACGCCGTACACCACGGTCAGCTGGAACGGCTTGCCCAGGAACAGCAGCAGCATCGGCGGGAAGGTCAACCACAGCAGGTAGACGCGGTAGGCGGTGCTGTTCATGCCCGCCTTGTGGTCGTAGTCGCCCGCGCTCTCCGGCGGCGCGTCCTTCGGCAGCCGCCAGGTGCGCCACCAGTCGGCGAACAGCAGGCTGACGCCGTTCCACACGCCGATCACCGAGCTGAACGCGACCGCGAAGAAGCCCACCAGGAACGGGATCCGCGCCCACTGCCCGTAGTCGGCGGCCAGCGTGTCGCTGAGCTGGAGCAGCCCCTTGTCGCCGCTGGTCAGGTCGTGCCCGAGCAGGATCTCCGCACCGACCACCAGCATCGCGACCACGAAGATCCCGGTGGTGAGGTAGCCGACGGCGTTGTCCGCGCGCATGAACGGCATCCAGCGCGGGGTCCGCCAGCCCTTGGCGAAGGTCCAGTAGCCGTAGGCGGCCATGGTGATCGTGCCGCCGACGCCGCCCATCAGCCCGAGGACGTAGGCGACCGACCCGTCCGGCAGCGTCGGCACCAGCCCCTCGCCCAGTTCCAGCAGGTTCGGGCCGACCAGCACCGCGGTGCCGACCACGGTCACGAACATGACGCCGACCAGGACGGTCATGACCTTCTCGAGCAGCGCGTACCGGCCGAACCACACCAGCGCCAGCCCGAGCAGACCGCAGATGATCGCCCAGCCGCTGACCGGAAGCACCGGGAACAGCGCGTTCAGCGGCAGCGCCGAGGCCGACATCGCGGTCGCGCCGTAGATGAAGCCCCAGACCACCGCGTAGGCGCCGAAGTAGCCGACCGCCCAGCGGCCCATCGTGCGCCAGCCGGCAAGCATGGTCCGCCCGGAGGCCAGGTGCCAGCGCCCCACGGCTTCGCCGAGCGCCAGCTTGAAGATCGTGCCGAGCACCACCGCCCAGAACAGGGCGTAGCCGAAGCGGGACCCGGCGACGAGGGTGGCGACCAGATCACCCGCGCCGACACCGGTCGCCGCGGCCATGATGCCGGGACCGACTTGCTTGATCTTGGCCCGCCAAGTCGGTTCGGGCGCGGTGGCGTCCGAGGTGTTCGCGTCTGCAGCAGCCATGCCGGGGAAGCTAACCCGAAATTTCGGACGAAATCGATCACGGCGACCGAACCGTGACTTCACCGCGCACGTCGAACACGATCAGGTGGCCAGCGCCACCGCGCCGGAGCATCCCCGCGATCCCTGGTCAGCGACGTCGACCAGCCGCCACCAGTGCCTTCTGCGCGTTCCCGGGGCCCGGATCGATCATCGAGTTGATCAACCGCAGCGCAGCGTCCCGTGCGAGGGGTCACCCGCGCGAAAACATCTATGCGAGCACCGTTTAGACTATTCAGGTTGCCTCGGCGAGGTCGGGACGTTCGCCCGGCGTGATCGGCGCGGTGGCACGGTGACCGCCGACTCATTCGGTTGGTGCACTGATGTCGCTCATACCCCGGGTGCCCGTTTGCGGCACCGCGTCGATTCGCTCCAGCAGCGCGTCCCACCGCCGCGAGGCCAGCGACCAATTCACGTTCGCCCGACGTCATGAGGAGTGCACCACCGTGTCCGAGGTTCGTATCGCCGTCGAACAGCGCACCGAGTTCGGCAAGGGTGCGGCCCGCCGCACCCGTCGTGCCGGCAAGATCCCCGCGGTCCTCTACGGCCACGGCTCCGACCCGAAGCACCTGTCGCTGCCGTCCGTCGAGTTCGCCCGCGCCATCCGCGAGAACGGTCACAACGCGGTCCTGACCCTCGAGGTGGCTGGCAGCGGCAGCGAGCTCGCGCTGACCAAGACCATCACCAGCCACTCGATCAAGGGCTACATCGAGCACGTCGACCTGCTGCTGGTCAAGCGCGGCGAGAAGGTCACCGTCGCGGTTCCGGTCGTGCTCGCCGGCGAGGCGGGCCCGGGCGCCCTGGTCAGCCAGGCCACCACCGAGATCGAGATCGAGGCCGAGGCCCTGCACATCCCGGAGCAGCTCGAGCTGTCCATCGCGGGCGCCGAGGTCGGCACCCAGTTCCACGCCTCCGACATCGAGCTGCCGAAGGGCGTCACCCTGCAGTCCGACCCGGAGCTGCTGATCGTCAACGTCACCGAGGCCGCGGCCGCGATGGCCGAGGAAGCCGCCGAGGGCGAGGCCGCCGAAGGCGAGTCCGAGGAGGCCTGACCCTCCCCCGACGTCTGGCGCACCGCGCGCTGTCCCACTTCAGGGTGGGGCAGCGCGCGACGTGCCATCTGACGGGTGCGCAGAATGGGGATGCATCCCCGCGCAGCCAGCTAGAGCAGGAGACTTCCCACCGTGACTTCCCCGGACGCGGTTTCGCTGATCGTCGGGCTCGGCAACCCGGGCCCGCGCTACGCCGGCAACCGGCACAACATCGGTTTCCTGGTCGCCGACGAGCTCGCGGATCGGGTCGGCGGGAAGTTCAAGGCGCACAAGTCCGGCGCCGAGGTCGTCGAAGGACGGCTGTCCGGGGCCCGCGCGGTGCTGGTGAAGCCGCGCTCGTTCATGAACCTCTCCGGTGGCCCGGTGGCCGGCGCGGTGAAGTTCTACAAGACCCCGCCGGAATCCCTCATCGTGATCCACGACGAGCTGGACCTGCCGTTCGGCACCATCCGGCTCAAGCGCGGCGGTGGCGAGAACGGCCACAACGGCCTGCGCTCGATCAGCAAGTCCGTCGGCACCCGCGACTACATCCGGGTCCGCTTCGGCATCGGCCGGCCGCCTGGCCGGATGGACCCGGCCGACTACGTCCTCAAGGACTTCTCCACCGTCGAGCGCAAGGAACTGGCGTACTTCATCGACGTCTGCGCCGACGCGGTCGAGGCCGTCGCCACCAAGGGCCTCGAAGCCGCGCAGAACCAGTTCCACTGACCCCGGCCCGGCCCACGCCGCCGGAACTTCCGCAAATTCAATGGAAATCGGACGTCCAATTTCCATTGAATTTGCGTGCGGTCACTCGGCTGGGACGAGGGAGGCCGTGGCGGCTCGTTGGAGCTTGCCGGAGGGGGTTTTCGGCAGCGCGCCCGGCGCGAGCACCACGATCGCGGACGGGCGGACGCCGACCGCGTCGACGACTCGGGCCGCGACCTGCTTGCGCAGCTGCTTCTCCGCTTCCGCGTCGCCCGCGAAGCGGGACTCCAGGACCACGGCGAAGCGCTCGCGGCGGCTTCCGGCCTCCTGCCGGACCGCGGCGGCGTTGCCCGCCCGCACCCCGTCGACCTCGCAGACCGCCCGCTCGATGTCGACCGGGTAGATGTTGCGGCCACCCATGATGATCACGTCCTTGCGGCGGCCGCAGATCACCACCTGCCCGTCGATCAGGTAGCCCTCGTCCCCGGTGTCCAGCCAGCCCTCGCTGTCCTGAGTGGACAAGGGCCCGTCAACGGTCAGGTAGCCCGGCGTCACCGCGGCACCGCGGATGCGCAGGCGTCCGACCTGGCGCTCCCCCAGCTGCCGCCCACCGTCGTCGACCACGTCGACCTCCAGCCCCGGCAGCGGACGGCCGAGCAGCGCGAACTGCCGCGCTCGCGGGGCGTCCGGCGACACCGGCTCGGCCCGCCGCCGCTGCTCCAGCGCGTCGGCGTCAACGACGTCGACCTCCAGCCCGCGCCCGAGCTCCGCGAAGGAGACCGCGAGCGTCGCCTCCGCCATCCCGAACGCGCACACCACGGTCGTCGGGCTGAGCCCGAACCGGGCGCCGGCGTCGGTGAAGGTCCGCACCGCCGCGGGATCGATGGGTTCCGCGCCGTTGAGCGCGAAGCGGAGGCTGGACAGGTCGAAGTCGCCGTCGTCGGCGCGCGCCATCCGGCGGCCGACGATCGCGTAGGCGAAGTTCGGCGCCGCCGTCACGGTGCCGCGGTACTTGCTGATCAGCTCCGGCCACAGCAGCGGTCGGGTCAGGAAGTCCGCCGGGGTCGCCTTGACCGCCGACATGCCGATGGCCATCGGCACCGTCAGGCAGCCGACCATCCCCATGTCGTGGAACAGCGGCAGCCACGACACCGCGACGTCCCGCTCGGCGTCCAGACCGGCGGCCTCGACCATCGCCAGCACGTTGGCGTGCAGGTTGCCGTAGGTGATCCGCACGCCCTTCGGGATGGCGGTGGAACCGCTGGTCAGCTGCAGCAGCGCAGTGGCGTCCTCCGCCACCTCCACTGGTTCGGCCAGCGGCTCGGCGTCGGCCGAGGCGAGCGCGGCCAGATCCCGGTACGGGATCGAGTTCTCCTCCAGCAGACCGGAGAGCTCCTCGAACGGAGGCCCCAGCAGCACCAGGCGCGCGTCGATCATCTTCAGCACGCGCAGCGTGTCCTCGGCCCAGTGCGCGAGATCCGTCCGCGGAGTCGGCTGGTGCAGCATGGTCACGCTGCCGCCGCCGAGCCACACGGCCTGCACCGCGGGCGCGATCAGCCCCGGATCCGCCGCCAGGATCGCGACGGCGGTGCCGGGCTCGAGCTCGAGCGCCCCGGCGATCCGCCGCGCGTCGTCGTGCACCTGGCCCCACGTGCGGAACCAGGGCTTCCCGGGCACGCCGGTGGTGAGCCCCCGCCCGTTCTCCCCGGAGTTGCGCTGCGCGGACGCCACGAGCGTCTCCACGAACCGACTCATGTGACGCAGCTTACGATCCGCGCGATCACCTGCACAAAAAGACGCGCGCACCCCTCAGAACTCCGACGGCATGGGCGCCCACACGGTCCACTCGGCGCTTTCGCACGAAATCGCCACCGCACCCCGCAGGGCAAGGTCCCGAGCCCCACCCAACCGCACCTCAGGGGACCGTGACTCAACCCAGCCACAAGAAACCCCGAAAACGCGAGCCCACCCCCGATCGCAACCACCACTGAAAATCGCGGAGAGGCGGTACAGCTCAGCTGAGCTGGTCGGCGAGCTCCATCCAACGCGCTTCGACGTCGTCCTTCTCCTGGTGCAGCGCGCGCAGCTCCACGTTCAGCTCCGCCAACCGCTCCGGTTCCGTCGCGGCCTCCGCGAGCTTCTCGTGCAGCTTCTGCTCCTTGTCCGCGAGCTTGTCGAGCTGCCGCTCGCACCGCGCGAGCTCCTTGCGTGCCGCGTGCTCCTCCGCGCCCGAGAGCCCGCTCGGCTTCGCCGCGTCGGTGGCCTGCTTGCCGATGCTGCTGTCCTCCGCTTCCAGCAGCGACTCGCGGCGCTTCAGGTACTCGTCGATGCCGCCGGGCAGGTGCGTCAGCCGGCCGTCGCCGAACAGCGCGTGCACGCTGTCGCACACCCGCTCCACCAGGTACCGGTCGTGCGAGACGACCACCAGCGTGCCCGGCCAGGTGTCGAGCAGGTCTTCCAGCTGCTGGAGGGTGTCGATGTCCAGGTCGTTGGTCGGCTCGTCCAGGACCAGCACGTTCGGCTCGGCCATCAGCAACCGCGCCAGCTGCAGCCGGCGGCGCTCACCACCGGACAGGTCCCCGACCGGCGTCCACTGGCGGCCCTTGCCGAACCCGAACCGCTCGCCCAGCTGGGAGGCGGACAGCTCGTACTTGCCGAGGGTGATCCGCTCGGCGACGTCCTCGATCGCCTCCAGCACGCGCCAGTCGCCGGGAAGGTCGTGCAGCTCCTGGGTGAGGTGGGCCAGGCGGACGGTCTTGCCCTCGATGCGCTTGCCCGCGTCCGGCTCGCGCTCACCGGCGAGCAGCTTGAGCAGCGTCGTCTTGCCGGAGCCGTTGACGCCGACCAGGCCGATCCGGTCGCCGGGGCCGATCCGCCAGGTCACGCCGTCCAGCAGGGCCCGGTCGGCGATCCGCAGGTCGACGTCCTCCAGCTCCAGCACGGTCTTGCCCAGGCGCCGCTTGGCGAAGGCGAGCAGCTCGACGGAGTCGCGCGGTTCCGGCACGTCGGAGATCAGCGCCTCGGCGGCTTCGACCCGGTAGCGCGGCTTGGACGTGCGGGCCTTGGCGCCGCGCTGCAGCCACGCGAGTTCCTTGCGCGCGAGGTTCTGCCGCTTGTCCTCGGCGGCCTGCGCGATCCGGGCGCGCTCGGCGCGGGCGAAGATCCAGTCCGCGTAGCCGCCCTCGTACTGCTCGACGCGGCCGTCCACGACCTCCCAGGTCCGGTTGCAGACGGTGTCCAGGAACCAGCGGTCGTGGGTGACGACGACCAGCGCGCACCTGCGCTCGAGCAGGTGGTCGGCCAGCCAGCGCACGCCCTCGACGTCGAGGTGGTTGGTCGGCTCGTCCAGCACCAGCAGGTCGATGTCGCGGACCAGCGCGGCGGCCAGCGCGACGCGGCGGCGCTCGCCACCGGAGAAGTCCTTGACCGGGGTGTCCAGCCCGAGCCTGGTCATGCCGAGCCCGCTGAGCACCGAGCGGACCTTCGCGTCGGCGGCCCACTCGTGCTCGGCGGTGAAGCCGTGCGGGTCGAGCACGGCGTTGCGCACGGTGGCGTCCTCGGGGAGCTCGGTGCGCTGCGTGACCACGGCCATCCGCAGGTCGCGCGACTGGCTCACCCGGCCGTCGTCCGGTTCGGCGAGACCGGCGAGCACCTCGAGCAGCGTCGTCTTGCCGCCGCCGTTGAGCCCGACGACCCCGACCCGCTCGCCAGCGGACACGCCGAGGGACACGCCGTCCAGCAGCGGGCGCACGCCGTAGCTCTTGTGGACCGATTCGAGATTGACCAGGTTCACCATCGAGTGCTCGTCTACTCCATCAACTGCGTTGCGTGGTCAGGGGTCGACCACAGTTTCAATGGAAACTGTGATCCGCCGTGCCTGGGTTCCGCAGTTTCAATTGAAACTGCGGAATGGGACGCCCGGAGCATCACCCGCCAGGCTGACACCTAGGCGTGGACCTGGGGCGGGGTGGGTCGGTGGGCCGGTTCCTCGGACACGAGCTTCGCGCCCGGCACCGGGCCGTGGGCCACCCGGACCGTCCGGCACACGCCCGCGCCGGAGAGCTCCGCCGCCACGCGCACCGCGGCGTCCGCGTCCGTGCACAGGAAGGCGCAGGTCGGACCGGAGCCCGAGACGATGCCCGCGAGCGCACCCGCCTGCACACCCGCGCGCAGCGTGCGGCGCAGACCCGGGCGCAGCGACACCGCCGCGGCCTGCAGGTCGTTGCCCAGCAGCAGCGCGAGCTGGCGGGGATCTCCGGAGGCCAGCGCCTCCAGCAGCGGCTCGACCTCGCCGACGCGGTTCGGCCGGGACTCCGCCCGCAGCCGGTCCAGCTCGCCGTACGCGGCGGGGGTGCTCAGGCCTTCCTTGTCGAGCGCGATCACCCAGTGGAAGGTGTGCCGGGCCAGCACCGGCACCAGCCGCTCGCCGCGGCCCGTGCCCAGCGCGGTGCCGCCCTGCAGGGAGAACGGGACGTCGCTGCCCAGCTTCGCGGCGAACTCGCTGAGCTCGTCGCGCCCCAGTTCGAGCCGCCAGAGCTGGTTGAGCGCCAGCAGCGTCGCAGCCGCGTCAGCGCTGCCCCCGGCCATGCCGCCGGCGACCGGGATGCCCTTGTTGATCGACACCCGCACGCCGGGTTCCTCCGGGTCCCGACCGCTGTGCTCGGCGAGCAGCCGCACCGCCTTCCAGGCCAGGTTGGTGGCGTCGGTGGGCACCGAGTCGGCGCCCTCGCCCTGCACGTCGATGCCGGGTTCCTCGGCCGCCAGCACGGTGACCTCGTCGGTCATCGACAACGCTTGGAAGACGGTGACCAGCTCGTGGTAGCCGTCCGGCCTCGCATCGCCGACCGACAGGTGCAGGTTCACCTTCGCCGGAACGCGAACGGTGATGGGGGTAGGAACCACGGAGAGCACAGCTAAAGCCTACGTGTCCCCGGAACCCCACCGCTTACTTCCCTGCACACGAGGCCGGAAACGGTGGAGGGCACCGACCGGGCCGTGGCCCGGAGGGTGCCCTCCACCGCTGTGCGACCGGTCAGGAAGCCGGGATGACGGCGACGCCGCCCCACTTCTTGTTGATGAAGTCCTTGACCTCCGGGGAGCGCAGCAGCTCCGCCAGCTTCGCGATCCGCGGGTCCTTCGCCAGCGCCGGGGTGGTCACCAGGCCGTTGGCGTACGGGTTGTTCTCCGGGCTCTCCACGATGACCGGGTCCTTCAGGTTGGCCTTGATCGCGTAGTTGCCGTTGACCACCGCGGCGGCCGCGTCGTCGACCGAGCGCGGCAGCTGGTCCGGCGACAGGTCCTTGAAGTCGATGTTCTTCGGGTTCTCCGCGATCGCGTCCGCCAACCGGGTGCCGACCGAGGCCTCCGGCTTGAGCTTGATCAGCCCGCCCTGCTCCAGCAGCTTCAGGCCGCGGAACTGGTTGGCCGGGTCGTTGGACAGCGTCACGGTCGCGCCGTTCGGGATGTCGTTCAGCGACTTGAACTGCTTGGAGTACGCCGCGAGCGGCTCCAGGTGCACCGGCGCGACCCACGCGAAGTCGCCGCCGCGCTGCTGGCGGTACTCGTCGAGGTAGGGCTGGTGCTGGAAGTAGTTCGCGTCCAGCTCGCCGTGCGTCAGCGCCTCGTTGGGCCGGTTGTAGTCGTCGAACTTGGTGATCTCGATCTGGATCCCGGCCTTCTCGGCGAGGTTGTCCTTGACGTACTCGAGGATCTCGCCGTGCGGGGTCGGGTTGACGCCGACGCGGATGGGCGCGTTGGGGTCCTCGGCCGCGGACGTGCCACCGCACGCGGTCAGCGCCAGACCGGCGGCGGCCACCAGGGCAGCGAAGCGCAAACGCATCAGGGATTGTCCTTTCTGGACGTGCAGAACGGGAAAGGTCCCGAACGAAGGGGGAATCGGGTCCTCGGACCCGTGAAGTTCCGGGGGGATCAGCCGGCCGCGACGCGGCGGCGGTCGACCAGCTTGGCCGTGAGATCCGTGATCAGCTGCATGGCGAAGGCCAGCACCGCGAGCACCACGACGGAGCCGTACAGCAGCCGGTCGTCGTACCCCTGGTAGCCGTCCTGGATCGCCGTCGTGCCCAGGCCACCGCCGCCGATCGCGCCCGCCATCGCGGCGTAGCCGATCAGCGCCACCGCGGTGACGCCGACGGCGCCGACCAGCGCGGCCCGCGCCTCGCCGAGCAGCACCGTCCACACGATCCGCAACCGGCTGGAGCCGGTGGTGATCGCCGCTTCCACGACGGTGAAGCTGACCTCGCGCAACGCGTTCTGCGTCAACCGCGCGAAGAACGGCACCGCACCGATGGTCAGCGGCACGATCACCGCGGTGCTGCCGATCGACGTGCCGATCAGCAGCCGGGTGAACGAGGCCAGCACCACCAGCAGCACCACGAACGGCACCGAGCGCACGACGTCGACGACGACGCCGAGCACCCGGTACAGCACTGGCTTCGGGTTCAGCCCGACCGGCGAGCTCAGGTGCAGCAGAACTCCCAGCGGCAGGCCTCCCAGCACTGCCAGCAGGGTGGAGATCAACACCATGTAGAGCGTGCCGAGCGTTGCTTCACCGAGAACCGAGAAGACCTCCGACCAGGGGGTCACATCACTCACGCAGCAACTCCGTCAACACAAACCGGGGCACGGCGCACGTGCGCGTCCCGTTCGACCATCCACTTCAGGGCGGCCTCGGAGCGCTCACCGCTCAGGCCGACCTTGAACTTGGCGACCGGCGTGTCACCGAGGCGGGTCAGCCCGCCACCGAGGATCGCCAGCTCCACGCCGAACCGGCTCGCCGCCTCCGGCAGCAGCGCCCCGACCGCGGCGAAGCCGACCAGCACGACCTCGGCGACCACGTCGTGGCGGCCGTCGGACGGGCGCAGCGGCTCGGCCTGGTCGGTGGCGGGCAGCAGCGAGGAGCTGACCCGGCTGCCGGGCTCGGAGACGAGGTCGAGCACCTTGCCGTGCTCCACCACGCGACCGTCCTCCAGCACCGCGACGTCGTCGGCGATCTTGCGCACCACGGCCATGTCGTGGGTGACCACCAGGACGGTGACGCCGAGCTCGGCGCGGGCGCGGTCCAGCACGGTCAGCACCGAGTCGGTGGTGCCGGGGTCCAGCGCGGAAGTCGGTTCGTCGGCCAGCAGGACCGACGGCTTGGCGGCCAGCGCCCGGGCGACCGCGATCCGCTGCCGCTGCCCGCCGGAGAGCTGGTCGGGGTAGACCGAAGCCTTGTCGGACAGGCCGACGAGGTCCAGCAGCTCGCCGACGCGGGTGCGCCGCTGCGGCCCGGACACGCCTGCCGCCTCCAGCGGCAGCGCGACGTTGCCCGCGGCCGTGCGCTGGCGCAGCAGCGAATCCCCTTGCGGGACAACGCCGATCTGCCGGCGAGCAGCGCGCAGGGCACGGCCGTCCAGGGAAACCAGGTCGGTGCCGTCCACCCGGATGGCGCCCGAGTCCGGCTTCTCCAGCAGCGCGATGCACCGCGCCAGCGTCGACTTGCCGGCACCGCTCGGGCCGACCACACCGCACACCGCGCCGGCCGGAACCTCCATGGTGACGCCGTTGAGGGCGCGCACGGACCCGTTGCCGCTCTGGAAGGACTTGGTCAGGTTCTCGACTGTGATCACGATCGACTCCACATCAGCTCGCGACGGCCGCGCTCCACCGCGGGAGCAGCGGGCCAGGGAACTTCGGAAACGGAGGAAAGGGGCTGGGTCACATCGCGCGACGACAGGCGGTGGTGGTGCGTCGCCCGTGGTCGATGACGCGACGCTGCGTCAGCAGCCTCCGGATGTGGCTTTGCGACGACGATCCGGCCAGCAGCACGGGGGTGTCACCCGCAGGCGGACTGGCTAACAGCGCGTTGGAATCCACAGCTACTCCATCGGTCCTGGCGTTAGCACCTGCCCATCGGGTGGTTGCTGCGGCGTCGCGGAGCCAGGTCTCTCGGCCGCTCGGGATGGATTTCCCGAATAGTAGAACCCACTGGCGGATTCCAGCGCAAGTTGATAGTCGTCACTTTCTGGAATCGTTCGCCAAATCACACACCCGGACGAGCAGGAAACCCCTGGACATCAAGGGATGCGGGTGACCCGGAGTAGCGGCCCGGTTCCGCTTGGCAAGCGCCCAGACGGGTGGATCAGGCAGCGCCGTCGGCAGCCGCGGCTTCCGCGATGCGAGCGAAATCAGCGATCTGCAGCTGCTCCCCGCGAGCCGTCGGCTCGACGCCGGCAGCGCGCAGCAGGGCCTCCGCGCGCGCCGCGGAACCGGCCCAGCCGGACAGCGCGCTGCGCAACGTCTTGCGCCGCTGGGCGAACGCCGCGTCCACGACGCGGAAGACGTCCTCGCGCCGCGCGGTCGACGGCGGGTCGACGCGCCGGAACGACACCAGCCCGGAGTCCACATTGGGCACCGGCCAGAACACCTTGCGCGGCACCGGACCCGCCCGCCGCACGTCGGCGTACCAGGCGGCCTTGACGCTCGGCACGCCGTAAACCCGGCTGCCGGGTTCCGCGGACATCCGGTCGGCGACCTCGGCCTGCACCATGACCAGCCCGTGCTGCAGGCTCGGCAGCTCCGCCAGCAGGTGCAGCACGACCGGAACGGCCACGTTGTAGGGCAGGTTCGCGACGAGCGCGGTCGGCGGCACGGGGAAGTCCTCAGCACGCACGCGCAACGCGTCGGCCTCGATCACGGTGAGCCGGTCGGCCAACCCCGGCGCGAACTCCTCGGCGGTGCGCGGCAACCGCGCAGCGAGCACCGGATCGATCTCGACCGCGGTCACCGCACCAGCGGCCGGCAGCAGCGCGAGCGTCAGCGAGCCGAGCCCGGGCCCGACCTCCAGGGCGACGTCGTCAGCGGTGACCGACGCCGAGGACACGATGCGCCGCACCGTGTTCGGGTCGTGCACGAAGTTCTGCCCGAGCTTCTTCGTCGGTCGAATGCCCAACTCCCCGGCCAGCCGACGCACGTCGGCCGGGCCGAGCAGCGCCGCCTGCTGGTCGTCCACAGTCAAAAACTACCCGCACCCCCCACCACCACCCCGAGCAGGTGCCGAACGCCGTGAAGGGCACCTCCAGGCTTCTGGAGGTGCCCTTCACGGGAGGAGTCAGCTCAGGCCGAGCTTGGAGGAGCAGCCGGGCCAGGCACCGTAGCTGCCGCCGCGGGCGGCTCGGACCTTCTCCGCGATCGCGATCTGCTGCTCGCGGCTGGCCTGGTGCGGGTACGGGGCGTACTGGTCGCCGCCGTAGGCGTCCCAGGTGGACTTGTCGAACTGCAGGCCGCCGTAGTAGCCGTTGCCGCTGTTCATGGCCCAGTTGCCGGTCGCCTCGCACTGCGCGAGCTTGTCCCAGACACCGCTGGCGCTGCTCGGCGGCTGCTTGCCGCCGACGCGCACGACCTTCTCCTGCGCTTCCTTGGTGACCTTCTCGCCGACCGTCTCGCGGTTGACCTCTTCGCCGTTGCGAGTGGTCACGCGGGTGGTCACGATCTTCTCACCGGGCACGCCGGGGAACTCGACCCGCTCCTCGCCCTTGAACATCGAGTTGTCGACGATCTCGCGGACCGGCGGCTCGACGGGCATCGTCACGTTGATCACCGTGCTGCTGTTGCGCACGATGCTGACCTCGGCACCGCTGACCAGTCGCTGGTCGCCGCCGGGCGTGATGGTGTCCTCGGCGCCGAGCTTGAGGTTCTGCTCCTTGACCAGCTCGTCGATGTTCGCGGCGGTCGTGGTGATCTTGCGCGGCTCGTTGGCGCCGTCGATGACGGTGATGTCCTTGCTGGTCTTGATGACCAGCTCCATGCCGTCCGAGGGCACGGCCATGCCGCGGTCGGCGGACAGCCAGGCGCCGTCGGTGGGCACGCCGAGCTGCTGCAGCGCCTGCCCGACGGTGACCGAGCGGACCCACTCCTCGCGGATCTCGCCGTCCACGTTGAGCTTGAGCAGGCGACCGCGGTCGAGGGTGATGGTGTCGCCGTGGCCGACCTTGGCCTGCGGGGACGGGCTCAGCGCGTCGTGCGGGCCGACCGCGATGCCCTCTTCGGCGAGGACCTCGCCGACGGTGCTGTCGAAGGTGTTGACGGTGGTCTC
The DNA here is from genome assembly GCF_040295745.1 of Saccharopolyspora sp. NPDC002686. Lineage (NCBI taxonomy): Bacteria > Bacillati > Actinomycetota > Actinomycetes > Pseudonocardiales > Pseudonocardiaceae > Saccharopolyspora > Saccharopolyspora sp. NPDC002686. The sequence continues at coordinate 5,721 of NZ_JBEOVY010000124.1, read as the reverse complement.
GTGCCCGTCGACCTCGACGGTCACCGACTTGTCCATCGCGGCGGCCGCGCCGCCGGTGCCGGTGAGGGTGAGCAGCACGCCGGCCACCGCACCCTTGAGGAAGCGCCGCTTCCAGGTGGTGACCGCTTCGACGACCTCCGCGGGCGGAGCCTCGCTCTCCTCGGCCTCCGGGAGCGCGTCCGGGATGACCAGGGGCGGCAGGACGGTGGTCTCGGCGTTGATCAGCCGGATGACCTCGTCGACGTCGATCTCGGCGGTGGCGAGCATGTCCTCGGCGTCGGGTCCGAGGGCCTCGTAGATGTCCGCCGGGGTGATGTCCAGAGCACCCGGCGGGAAGCTGGGGTGGTCCTCGGCCGGGTAGGCCGGGTACGCGTCGTCGGGCCGCTCCAGCAGGCCGACGGCGGTGTGCTGCTCGGCCGGGCCCACCGGGGTGAACCAGTCCGTCGCAGAGTCGAAGGAATCGGCCCAGTAACCCTCGGTCCGATGACCGGGATAGCTGGGTTCGCCGCGTCCGTTCACAGGGTCGCTACCTCCCGAAGGCGGAAGTCGCGCTGGTGCAGGACGAGGATCGCGTCGGGCGAGACCATGTCTTCGCTCAACTCCTCACTCCCGGCAGGCGCACAACCTTCGTGCTTCGTGTCTGTATCCGACTCCCGCAAGCCAACTGCCGTCCAGCCGACCGGGGCGTCCTGTGCTCCGGCCCGCTTCCCCGACGTACACCGGCGAGACTAACGGGCGTTCCCCATGACTGGTTGTCATCGGTTACGAGGCCGAGACTCTAGCGTGATCAATGGGTGCAGCCAAGAACCCCGCTCGCCGCTGTGATCTGGGTTACGCCGGTTTGCCGGGCAACCAACCACGATCAGTTAGCTAAATCGCCCGAATTTGCCCCGTTCGGAGGTACCGAAGCAGGTGCGTTAACTGGTTAGCGAAGGCGTTCTGGTGACATATCACACGGGCCCGACGCCGACTGTTAGCGCAGCAAAACGGCCGTTTCCCGGCCTCCGTGGCGAGAAGACGACACGAGCCCGGCTCGAGCGCGCTGCGTGCTCGAGCCGGGCTCCCCTCCCCTCACCGTGGGATCTCTACGTCCCAGGGCGAGTCGTTCCCCTCATCTCGGCAGTCCCAACTTGCGCGCGCAGGCGGGCCAAGCCGAGTAGCCACCTCGATCCGCGCGCAAGGACTCGGCGATGGCGATCTGCTGCTCTCGCGTCGCCAGGTGCGGCAAGCGCTGGAACTGCTCGCCGCCGTAGGCCCGCCAGGTCGAGCGGTTGAACTGCAGGCCGCCGTAGTAGCCGTTCCCGGAGTTGATCGCCCAGTTGCCACCGGACTCGCACTGCGCCAGCCGGTCCCAGACTCCGGCGGCCTCGGCAGTGCTCGGCGACACCGCCGCGCCCGTCACCGCGCCGGAGAGCACGATGGCCGCAGCCGCGGTCGACTTCGCGAAAATACGGAACTTCATCGCAATCCTGACTGCTGTGCCTCCGGGCAGGAGGGCCTCCGCCTAGCAGCGGCGGAGTTCGGGGGATGCCCTCCATCCCGGCTTCCGAAGTGGACGGTAAGGAGGGCGCAGCGGACTGCAAGCGGGCGCGGTCGAACGCCCAATATCAAGAAACTGCCGGTGAACGGATGCGGCCCCGGGTTACACCGGATCGAGCGCGAAGAGCCGCTCGGCCGTGGCGGTGGTCGCTACGACGAGTTCTTCCAGTGTCATGCCACGGAGTTCGGCAAGATCCCGCAAGGTGTAATTGACGCAGTACGGCTCGTTCGGCTGTCCCCGGAAGGGGTGCGGGGTCAGGAACGGCGCGTCGGTCTCCACCACCATCTGCTCCAGCGGCACCAGCTGAGCCGCCTCGCGCAGACCCTTGGCGTTGGCGTTGCGGAAGGTCGCGGTGCCCGCGAACGACAGCACGTACCCCGCGCGCACGCACGCGCGCGCGAAGTCGGCGTCCCCGGAGAAGCAGTGGAACACCACCTTCTCCGGCGCTCCCTCCTCCTCGAGGATCCGCAGGATGTCCTGGTGCGCGTCGCGGTCGTGGATCATCAGCGGCTTGCCGCTGCGCTTGGCCAGGTCGATGTGCCAGCGGAACGCCTCCTGCTGCGGCTCCGGCGGCGAGTAGTCCCAGTAGTAGTCGAGGCCGGTCTCGCCGACCGCGACCACCCGCGGGTGCTCGACGAGCTCCTCCAGCACGCCGCGCTCCGCATCGGCGAAGTCCTTGGTGCGGGTCGGGTGCAGCGCGACGGCGGCGAAAACCCGGTCGTCCCAGGTGGCCGCCTCGACCGCCCACTGGGCGGAGGCGATGTCGTCGGCGACCGTCACGACCCGGCCGATGCCCGCGGACTCGGCGCGGTCCACAATGGCCCGCACCTCGTCGGGCGTCTTCGCGCCGCAGGCGTCCAGGTGGGTGTGGGCGTCCACCGCGAGCGCCGGCAACGCCTCCGGCACCGGCGGCAGCTCCCGCTTCCGGTCCCGCTTGCTCATCGCACCCCTCCCAATACCGGCGGCACCCAGGTCGTCGACCTCGGGTTCCGGTCGTTCAGCACGGGTGAGGGGCACCCGCGACCGACCGGCCGCGGATGCCCCTCGACAAGACGGATCAGCTCTCGATCGGGGCCCACTCCGGGCCCGTCTCGCCGAGCTTCGGGTCGAGCTTGGCGAACAGCGGCGTCGGCTTGTTCAGCGGGCGGCCCACCTCGATGTCGGTGGACTCCCACTTCGCCTGCTCTGCCGCGTACTCGCCCATCAGCACCGGGTACTCGATGCTCGCGTCGTCCAGGTCCTGCACCTCGCGGATCTCCGGCTGCGCCGCCCAGACCCCGGTGCCGCCCAGCAGCTCGTGCACCTTCTGCGCCGAGTGCGGCAGGAACGGGGTGAGCAGCGTGTTGGCGTCGGAGACCACCTGCAGCGCGGTGTGCAGGACGGCGTCGCGCCGGTCCGGGTCCTCCTTGAGCTTCCACGGCTCCTGGTCGGACAGGTACTTGTTCGCGGCCGAGACCACCCGCATCGCTTCCTGCGAAGCGGCCTTGAACCGGGACTGCTCCAGGTGCTTACCGACCGTCTCGAAAGCGTTGCGGGACAACGTCTTCAGCTCCTGGTCGGCCGCCTGCGGGGCGGTCGGGGCGGGCACCGCGCCGTTGTTCTTCGCGGCCATCGAGATGGAGCGGTTGACCAGGTTGCCCCACTCGTTGGCCAGCTCGAAGTTGGTGCGGCGGACGAACTCGTCCCAGGTGAAGTCGGTGTCCTGGTTCTCAGGGCCGGCCACCGAGATGAAGTAGCGCAGGGTGTCCGGGCCGAACTCGCGCAGGAAGTCCCGCACGTAGATCACCGTGCCGCGGGAGGTGGAGAACTTCGACCCGCTCATGGTGAGGAACTCGCTGGAGACGATCTCGTCCGGCAGGTTCAGCTCGCCGAACGGGCCGGGCGTGCCGCCCTTGTCGCCCTGGCCGTTGTGGCCCATCAGCAGCGTCGGCCAGATCTGGGCGTGGAAGGTGATGTTGTCCTTGCCCATGAAGTAGTAGCCCTTGGCCGACGGGTCGGTCCACCACTGCTTCCAGGCGTCGGCGTCACCGGTCCGGCGGGCCCACTCGACGCTGGCCGACAAGTAGCCGATCACAGCGTCGAACCACACGTAGAACCGCTTCATCGGCTGGTCGCGCCAGCCGTCCAGCGGGATCGGCACGCCCCAGTCCAGGTCGCGGCTGATCGCGCGCGGCCGCATGTCCTCGACCAGGTTCTGCGCGAACTTGAGCACGTTGGGCCGCCAGCCGGTGCGGGTCGACAGCCACTTGCCCAGCGACTCGGTGAAGGCGGGCAGGTCCAGGAACAGGTGCTCGGTCTCGACGAACTCCGGCTTCTCGCCGTTGATCCGCGACACCGGGTTGATCAGGTCGGCCGGGTCGAGCTGGTTGCCGCAGTTGTCGCACTGGTCGCCGCGCGCGCCGTCGTAACCGCAGATCGGGCAGGTGCCCTCGATGTAGCGGTCGGGCAGCGTGCGGCCGGTGGACGGGCTGATCGCGCCGGTCGTGGTCTTGGGCAGCACGTAGCCGTTGCGGTGCAGCGCGAGGAAGATCTGCTGGACGACCTCGTAGTGGTTGCCCGTGGTGGTGCGGGTGAACAGGTCGTAGGACAGCCCGAGGCCCTGCAGGTCCTCGGCGATGACCCGGTTGTACTTGTCCGCGAGCTGACGCGTGGTCAGGCCTTCGTTCTCGGCCTGCACCGAGATCGGGGTGCCGTGCTCGTCCGTGCCGGACACCATGAGGACCTGGTTGCCCGCCATTCGCTGGTAGCGCGAGAAGACGTCCGAGGGCACACCGAAGCCGGAGACGTGGCCGATGTGCCGCGGACCGTTGGCGTAGGGCCAAGCCACAGCGGTCAACACAGAGGCACTCATAGCGACCAGCCTACGGTTCGAGCAGGTGTGACCTCGAACGGGTTCCTGGTTCCGCCCGCGCGATCAGGTCAGCAGCGGACCGGGCGGGCGTTGGCCGGATCCAGGGCGTTCAGGACGAGGTCGGCGACGTGGGGGTTGAAGGCGACCGCGACGTGTTCGGAGTAGTCGTTCGGGCAGACGTCCTGGAGGACGGTGTTGGTCGCGTTGGGGGCGTCGAGGTAGCCGCTGGTGTACGGGGTGACCAGCTGGTCGTACTTCGTCATGATCGTCGTGTACTCGACGCCCGGGACCGCCGCGCCGCCCTCGTTGAGCTTCTGCATGAAGTCGGAGCCCTTGAAGAACTGCCGGCACGCGCCGCACAGCTCGTCCGGGATCTGGCCGACGACCGGGATCTCCTCGGCGATCCGGTCGAGCAGCTCGGTGGTGTTCTGCAGCGTGGTGCCGTCGTAGAGCGGGGTGATCGCGACGTAGCGCTGCACCTCGTCGGCGCCGCCGAGGAACTTCAGGTAGTACTGCGGCATCACGGTCCCCTCGGAGTGGCCGACCAGGTCGACCTTCTCCGCACCGGTCGCGGCCAACACCTCGTCCACGAAGGTCGCGAGCTCGGGGGCGCTCTCCTCCATCGGCGAGAAGCCGCCGGTGAGCGGCGGCACCAGCGGTGGGCGTCCGTAGGTCAGCGCGAACACGCAGTAGCCCTCGTCGACCAGCTTCGGCCCCAGGTACGCCCAGTTCGTCGGGGCGGATCCGCCGAGGCCGTGCACCAGCACCACGGGCGTCGGGTGCTGCTCGCCGGGCTGGCAGCTCCAGTCGTTGACGCCGGGCGGGGCGGGCTCGACGTTGGCTGGCGCGGCAGCCGCCGGGGTCGCCGTGACCGCGAGCAGCGCCGCCAGTCCGGCCAGGACACCTCTGATCCGCATGTTCCGACCTCACCTCGTCGCGGGGCGTTTTCCGAAACACAACGGACTCGGATCGCTGAGGTGACGCGACGCGCCTGATCAACCGCCGAGTTCACCCGTACGCGCGCCGGAGCGGGTCAGGCGAGGTCGGCGCGGAAGAAGTCGACGTTGTACGGGCCCCACTGGGTCAGGGTGAAGTGGATCGCCGGGCCGTCGGCGGACCAGGGGTGCTGGTAGCCGCCGTAGAGGGCGGGGTACTGGGCACCGGAGACGAGGACCTCGCCGTCGGTCCACGGGCCGGTCAGCTCCGGAGCGGTGCGCAGCACGATCGCCGCGCGGTGCTCGTCGAGGTGGACCGCGAACCACTCCCCGAAGTAGCTGTTGAACTGCACGGACAGCTCTGCGACCGGGGCGCTGAGCACCGGTTCGGCGGC
>NZ_JBEOVY010000123.1:0-19936 GCF_040295745.1 Saccharopolyspora sp. NPDC002686 | reverse complement strand
GCCCAGGCTGTTGAAAGCACTCCCCCCGGATGCGTTCCTGGTGGTCAACGGCGTTGCCGAGCTGCAGGCGAATGTCGAACCTGCGCCGAACTGCCCGTTGCGGTGCGATCGGAGAGGAAGACGTCCCGTGAAGCTAGATCCGTGCTGTTCCGATTCATCGACCGGGCGGTGATGGAGGACGACCGGGTGAAGGTCTCGGCGGTCCTCGTGCCGCACGGTCCGGTGTTCCCGTCGTTCGCGTTCCGCTTCGACACCGCGCACGGATCAGTGACGTTCTCCGGGGACGCCACCTGCACGGACAACCTCGTGAAGCTCGCCCGCGGCTCCGACATCCTCGTACACGAGGCGATCAACTTGCGCGGCAAGGTCGTCATCGGCACCGACCTCCAACGAATCCGGCTGTGACCCGTGCTCTTCTGCCGCGTCCGCGAGCTGATGGCACGTCACCACCGGCTCGTGCACCGGTGATACAGGACGGACGGCGGAGCGCCCAGCGGTGAACCTCTGCAGTTTCGATTGAAATTGTCTCAGAACCCCACCGCACGCTCCGTCGAAAACGCCGACAATTTCGATTGAAACTGCTACACACCCCAAGCCGACCCCTACCGCTTTGAACCCAAACCCAACCCCGTCGCCAGCGGAACCTCTGCGTCGGGAGTCCACCCCGTACCACCACTGATCGCACAGCGATGACGTCCGCCGACCTATGCCTCCACGAGCACTCCGCGGAAGAATTCGACGAGTTCGTCGTGGGCGTCGAGCGGGAGGACGTTCGCGACGTACTGGTCCGGCCGGACCAGCACTAGGCAGCCCTGTTCCCGGTCCAGTCCGCGCAGGTCGAAGATGTCCGCGTTCGGGTCGGGGCAGAAGGCCTTCTCGTAGTCGACGAGCCCGAACTTGCCCTTGCGGGGGAGCAGCACCGGCGGCAGGTCGTCCACGGAGACAGCGCGATGTCCCTGCTGGAGCACGGCCCGGACGTCGAGCACCGAGTCCGGGTCGGCGCCGGACGGGGTAAACCGGGCGATCGGCGATTCCGGGGAGGCCAGGAAACCGGCGAGTGCCCTGAGCAGGGAACCGGGTTCGGTCGGGTGGGCGCTGTCGGCGAACGCGTAGAGGCGCCACGCGCCATCGGCCCGCGCGGCGTGGCCTAGGTGCATCGGCTTGGCGTCGGCGAGCCGGACGACGGGTGCGGAGTGGAAGCGCATCCCGATCGGGAAGCCCTCGGCCAGGTGCTGGTGGTCCGGACGGGCGGTCAGCGCGGAGGGCTCGTAGCGGACCGAGACACCAGCGGTGAACCGGCCCTGCTCGCGGAAGTAGTGCTGGAACCGCTCGGGATCTGCGTCGCCGTCCGGGCGGGCGCTGAACATCGCGGCGAACTCGCGGTCGAAGTCGATGAGCTGCTGCGCGACCTTCTGCCGCTCGGCCGAGTAGGTGCGCAGGACTTCGGGGCGGGACGTGCCGCGGAGCACGGTGCCGAGCTTCCACCCCAGGTTCCACGCGTCGGCCATCGAGACGTTCATGCCCTGACCGGCCTTCGCGCTGTGGGTGTGGCAGGCGTCGCCGGCGATGAAGACCCGGGGCAGCCGGGATTCGTCGTCGTCGACGTCGTCGAAGCGGTCGCAGAGGCGCTGCCCGATCTCGTAGACCGCCCACCAGCCGACGTGCTTCACGTCGATCGAGTAGGGGTGCAGGATGCGGTTGGCGACCGCGGCGAGCTTCTCCGGGGTGGCGGTGCGGTTGCGGAGCATCTCCGCGTCGCGGTCGTTGTCGAGCTCGATGTAGAGCCGGACCAGGTACCCGCCCTCGCGCGGGATGATCAGGATGCTGCCCTGCTCGGAGTGGATGGCGGACTTGAGCCGGATGTCGGGGAAGTCGGTGACGGCGAGGACGTCCAGCACACCCCACGACTGGTTCGTCGCGTCGCCCTCCAGCCGGCGGCCGATGGCTTCCCGGGTGCCGCTGCGCGAGCCGTCGCAGCCGACGACGTACCGGGCGCGGATCGTCGAGGTCTTCCCGGTCGGCTCGAAGCCCTCGACGTGCTGCAGGGTCACCTCGACCGGGTGCTCGGCGGTGGTGTCGGGGTCGACGCGCACGTCGGTGGCGTGCAGCCCGTAGAAGGGCTCGGCCCGGGTGGCGGAGCGGCGCATGTGGTCGCGCAGGTAGGCCAGCATCCGCGCCTGGTTGACGATCATGTGCGGCATCTCGGACAGGCCTTCCTCGACGTCGTCGATGCGGCCGGTGCGCACGATCGAGGAGGTGTCCTGCGGGTCGGGCCGCCAGAAGGTCACCTCGTTGACCTGGTAGCCCTCGTGGACGAGCTGGTCGGCCAGGCCGAACGCCTCGAACATCTCCACCGTCCGGCACGCGACGCCGTCGGCCTGGCCGACCTCCAGCGGCCCGTCCCGCCGGTCGACGATCACGGTGCGGATCTCGGGGAACTCGGCCAGCTGGGCGGCCAGGACCAGCCCGGCCGGACCGCATCCGATGATCACGACATCGGCGGTGTCCGGCAGCTCCGCACCGCGCTCGGCCAGCGATGGGTGCGGGTGCTTGACGAACGGGTCTCCGGGCTCGTAGCCGTCGAGGTAGAACTGCACTGTTCGGGCTCCTCTGGACGTCGGACATCCCAGGGCGGTGGTGGTTACCGCTGACTGCGGGGGGTCTGTTCGTCCATCGTGCGGTGGGTGTGCGAGGAGGGACAGATTGTTCTGCTCTCAAGAATCGTTGTGGAGGTCCTGCGCCACCGCGCGGGCGGCTTCGTCCAGCGCGGCGGCGAGATCGGGCAGCATGCGCCGGTGGTAGCGCGCGGTGGGCATCGCCACCGAGAGCGCAGCCGGGAGGCCCTGCGCGGGATCGCCCACCGCCTGGCCGATCGCCGTGAGCCCGGCCTCGGTCGACTGGTCGTTGATCGCGAACCCGCGCCGGCGGGTCTGGCGGATCGTGCGCTCGACGACCTCGCGGGCAACGCCGGTCCGGTCCTCGTCGCCGTACCGGGCGTCGATCTCGGCCCGGTCCAGCCGGGCGAGGAGGGCGCGCCCGCCGGAGGCGAGGTGAGCGGGGAGCATCCGCCCCTCCCGGTCCCCGACGCGCAGGGCCTGATCGCATTCCGCGGTCGCGACCATCTGGACCTGCGTGCCGCGCAGCACCATCAGGTTGGCCGTCTCCCCGGTCCGCCGGACCAGCGCCCGCAAGTGCGGCAGGGCGATCTCCCGGAGGTGGGTGACGGAGTCCCCGCCGCTCCACGACCGCAGGACGGGCCCGGCTGCGTACCGGCGGTCATCGCGCTGCTCGGCGAAGGAGCGGTACACGAGCATCGCCAGCAGCCGGTGCGCCGTCGACCGGGCGACACCCAGCCGCGCCGCGGCATCGCTGACCCCCAGCGGTCCTTCCTGCTGCAACAGGACCGCCAACCGGAGCGCGTGGTCGACCGACTCGATGCTGTAGGTCGGTTTGTTCTGCACAGTGGAACGCTACCCCGCGTTCCGAAGAGCTGCCTCGCGCTATTCCTCCGGGCTGTCGGAGGTCTCCGGGGTCGGGTCCGGCTCGGGTTTGCGGCGGGTCGCGAGCAGGTACCAGGTCAGGCCCGCCAGCAGCAGCACGATGAGCACCACCAGGATCAGCTGGTCGGAGACCAGCGCCGCCGCGTGCTGGACCCAGGCCTGCACGGCGAACTGCGCGTCGATGCCGACGATGCCGCCGAGCGATCCGGTGCCGTCGGTGGTGAGGAACAGCGCGCCGAGCGCGATGAAGACCAGCCCGGAGATCAGCGTCGTGCTGTGCACGCGGAGGGGGCCGAGCCGCAGCTCCCGGCCGCGCAGCCACCGGCGCCTGCCGAGGTCGAAGCGGTCCCACAGGGCGGCGATGACGAACAGCGGCAGCGCCATGCCCAGCGCGTAGATGGCCAGCAGGATCCCGCCGTAGGCGGGGCTGGAGCCGGTCATCGCCATCGTCAGCACGCTGCCGAGCAGGGGACCGGCGCAGAACCCGGCCAGCCCGTACACGGTTCCCAACAGGTACACCGACAGCGCGGAGGAGATCTTGATCCGCCCGCTGAGCCGTTGCGCCGCCGTGGAACCGAAGCCGAACCCGAAGATCTGGGCCGCGCCCAGCAGGATCATGAGCCAGCCGCCGATCAGCACGACGAGGTCGCGATGTGCGTTGAGCACCGCGCCGATCGAGCCGGCGGCCACGCCCATCGGCACCAGGGTGGTGGCCAGGCCGAGGTAGAAGATGCCGGTGCGCAGCAGCAGGCGCACCCGGTCGGCGAAGGCGTAGGCGAAGAACGCGGGGACGAGCAGCGCGGAACAGGGGCTCAGCAGCGACAGCACGCCGCCGAGGAACGCGCCGAAGTAGCCGATCGTCATGCCTTGGCCCGTTCTTCCTCGATCACCGCGACGAACTGGTCCAGCGGTTGGGCGCCGAGGACGGCTTGGCCGTTGATGATGAAGGTCGGGGTGCTGGACGCGCCGAGCGCCTGTCCTTCGGCGGCGTCGAGCTGGATCGCCTCTAGGATCGCCGGGTCGTTGCGGTCGGCGTTGAACTTCGCCAGGTCCGGCACGCCTGCTTCGCGGGCCACCTGCTGGATGGTCTCCTCCGGGAAGGACGGCCTCTCCCCGCCGTTGCCGCGCTCGTACGCGGCGTAGTGGAACTGCCAGAACATGCCCTGGCGTCCCGCGGCCCGGGCGGCTTTGGCGACCTCCACGGATTCGTCGCCGAAGATGGGGAAGTCGCGCCACTCGATGCGCAGCACGCCGGTCTCGACGTACCGCTTGATCAGCTCCGGTTCGACGTCGGCGGCGAACTTCGAGCAGAACGGGCAGCGGAAGTCCTCGTACTTGATCATCACCACCGGTGCGTCGACCCGGCCCATCGCGAACGGGTCGTCGGGCTGGCGGCGCTGCAGGACCTTGAGCGCCGCGGACATGTCGTTCTGCTGCGTCGCACCGGGTTGCTGGGCCGATTCGGGGGATGGCCCGCCGCCGCTGAACGCGCCCCACGCCAACGCGGCGACGGCGGCCACGACCACCGCCACGATCCCCCACCGGAACGCCGGCGAGCCCTTGGAGGTCATCACGCACCTTTTCTATCGAACTTAGTAGTGTTCTTATCCCGCATAGTAGAGTCGGTGCATCGGGGCGTTCCGGGCACCCCGGGCGAGTCGGACGGAGGACCTGATGCGGGACTGGACGGCGCGGCAGTGGCTGGTCGCCGCTCTCGTCGCGGCGGGCATCGTGCTGGTGGCCGGCGCGGTGACCGGCCTCATCCCGAATCCGCTGTTCACGCGGATGATCGAGGCGCCGTGGTGGAGCTATCCGGTGTGGATCGCCTCCGCGGTGCTGTCCGGGCTGCTCGTCGCGAGCTACCTCGCGCCCAGCGCGCAGCTCGCGGCGGAGCGCTCCCGGGACCAACGCCGCACCGTCGTCGGTGCGGTGCTTTCGTTTCTCGCCGTCGGCTGTCCGACCTGCAACAAGCTGGTCGTGCTCGCCTTGGGCACCAGCGGGGCGGTCACCTGGTTCGGTCCGCTGCAACCGGTGCTGGCGATCGGCTCGCTCGTACTGCTGGGTTTCGCTTTGCGCGCCAGGCTCCGTTCGGCGCGGGGCTGCCGAGTACCCGCGGCGGGAAGACCATGACCTACCCTGCCCGATCGGAAGGGAGAATTCCGATGCGCAGCCTGGGGCCGCTGGAGTCGGCCGTGATGAACCTGCTGTGGGAAGCGGCGGATCCGATGAGCGTGCGGGAGGTGCTCGACGGCCTCCGCGACCGCGGTCTCGCCTACACCACGGTGGCCACCGTGCTGGAGAACCTCCACCGCAAGCAGTGGGTCGACCGCGACCGGATCGGCCGGGTCTGGTTCTACCGCCCCCGCCTGCAGGCCAGCGAGCACGCCGCGCTCCTGATGCGGGAAGCGCTCGCGGCCAGCAACAGCCCGCGCGCGACGTTCCTCAAGTTCGTCGACGAGATCACCGACGAGGAAGCCGAGATGCTGCGGGAACTGCTCGGCGAAACCCCGGAGGAACGATGACGCCGCTGCTCATCGGCCTGTTCGCCTACACCGCGGCGCTGGCCGCGTGGGGACCCCGCCTGATGCGGTCCGGTCGGCGCTGGCAGTCCTCGGCGCCCCGGCTCGGACTCGTCCTGTGGACGGCGCTGGCCACCTCCTGGATCGTGTCGGTCGTCAGCGCCGGCCTCGCCGCGATGGCGCAGCTCTCCGGAGGTCTCGGCCTCGCCGGACTGCTGCACGCCTGCTTGCGCGCACTGCTGACGATCGTCGGAGTGCACAGCCTCGCCGACGCGCCCGCGGCGATCGCGCTGCTCGGCTCGGCCGTTGTGCTGGCGAGGCTGTTCACCGTCGCCGCGCGCCACGCCCGGCAGACCCGCCAGCACCGCAAGCTGCACCGGCAGACCCTGCGGTCCACTTCGGACTCGGCGGTCCACGACGGAGTTCCGGTCGCCGTCGTGGAAGCCGAACAGGCCGCCGCTTATTGCGTTCCCGGGCAGGACCCGACCGTCGTGCTCACCACGGGCGCCCTGCGTCGGCTGGTACCGGCGGAGCGCGCCGCCGTCCTCGCGCACGAGATCGCCCACCTGCGCGGCAAGCACCACTTCGTGCTGGGCTGGACGGCGATCCTCGCGCGCGCGTTCCCCTTCGTGCCGCTGCTGAAGGCGGCTTCGCAGGAGACCGCCCGCCTCGTCGAGTGGATCGCCGACGACCAGGCGGGCCGACGGCACGGGAACCGAGCGGTGGCTCGGGCCCTGGCGGTGATGGCCACGAGCAACCGGAATTCGACCACCCGCGTGCCGAAAGCCGCGCTCGCCGCGGTCGGTTCCGGCGTCCCGGAGCGGGTCAGGCGCCTCGTCCAACCCCGCGCAGCAGCTCGCTCGGCCTCCTGGCGAATCGCCGCGGCTCTGGCCCTCCCGGTGATCGCGCTCGTCGCGGCAGCGGCGGTTCTCCTCCCGTGCGCCACCGCGGACCCGACACCGATCTGCAGCGGACGCCCGAGCCTCACGGATCCCGCGTACTGACCAGCCGTCGACCGCAGCGGGCGATGACTAGCGTGGGGGCGTGGAACGACGTCAGCTCGAGTACTTCCTCGCAGTGGTGGACCACGGCGGGTTCACCGCAGCCGCCGCGGCGCTGCACGTGGCCCAACCCTCCCTCTCCCACTCGATCAAGGTCCTCGAACGGGAACTGGGTGCGGAACTCTTCCACCGGCTGCCCCGCCGCGTGCGGCTCACCGCCGCCGGTGCCGCGCTGATCGACTTCGCCCGCCGGGCGTTGCGGGAGATGGAGACCGGGCGGGCCGCGGTGCGCGAGGTGACCGGGCTGATGGCGGGCAGGTTGGACCTGGTCACGCTGCCCACGCTCGCGCTGGATCCGCTGGCCGCCGCGATCGGCCGGTTCCGCGCCCGCCATCCGAAGGTCCAGGTGCGGCTGTACCAGCCGGAGTCCGAAGAGGACGTGCGCGCGGCCGTGCGCACCGGGGAAGCCGAACTCGGCTTCGCCGACGCGGTGCCGGGTCCGAGCGAGGACCTGGAGAGCGTCCCGATCGCCGAGCAGGAACTCGTCGTCGCCCTGCCGCCGGGCAGCACCCCGCCGCCGGACGGGCGCATCACCGTCGACGACCTGCTCACCATGGATGTCGTGACCGGGCTGGCGGGCACCCTGGTGCGGGACCTCCTGCGGGTCGAAGGCGAACGCCGAGGCGTCGAGCCCAACATCGTGGTGGAAGTCGGCCACCGCGAGTCCGCCCTGCACCTGGTGGTCGCCGGCGCCGGATGCGCCGCGCTGCCGCGTCCCCTCGCGCGACTGGCCGAACTCGAAGGGGCAGTGCTGTGCTCGATGGATCCGGTGCTGAACCGCCGGATCGACCTCTTCCGCCGTCCGGGCAAGCTGTCCCCGGCCGCGAAAGCGTTCCAGGAGCTCCTGCTCGACCAAGAGCCATAGACTCCTTCTATCGTCAGGCGCGAAATTCGGTATTTGTGCCGATCGGTGGCGTGGCTTCCAATCTTCGGCATGACCGACACCACAATCCGCGACCTCCGCAGCTCCTCCGATCCGCGCCCGAGGGTCGTCACCCTCGGCACCGCAGGAGGTCCCCGCTGGTGGTCGGGCGCGGACGCGGGCAAGCGCTCCGGCATCGCCACTGCAGTCCTCGTCGGTGACCGCGCCTACCTCGTCGACGCCGGCCACGGCGTCGGGCGGCAGCTGAACCTCGCCGGCATCCCGATCAGCTCGCTGCGCGCGGTGTTCCTCACGCACCTGCACTCCGACCACACCGTCGACCTGGCGAGCCTGGCCATCTTCGGCATGTTCGCGCTGGCCGAGGGGCAGGACCCGATCCGGATCATCGGACCGGGCGACCGCGCCGCGCTGCCGCCCGTCGCGCCCCGAGCGGTGGTGCCGCCGTCCCCGGTGTTCCCCGAGCAGCCGACGCCGGGCACGGCGGCGATGTTCCACCACCTGATGGCCGCCCACGCCACCGACCTGAACGACCGCGTGCTCGACGCGCTGCGGCCCAGTCCGCTCGACCACTTCCTGGCCGAGGACATCCGCATTCCGGAGAGCGCCGGTTACCACCCGAACGACAACCCGACGCCGGACGGCATGGAGCCGTTCGAGATCTACGCGGACGACCTGGTCACCGTCACGGCCACCCTCGTGCGCCACCCGCCGATCGCGCCGGCGTTCGCGTTCCGCTTCGACACCGCGCACGGCTCCGCCACCATCTCCGGCGACACCGCGCCGTGCGAGAACCTGGTCCGCCTCGCCCGCGGCACCGATCTGCTGCTGCACGAGGCGATCGACTTCGACTGGGTGCACCGCACCTACGCGGGAGGTGGCCCGACCGCGCAGGCCTCGATCGACCACCACACCAAGTCGCACACCAGCCCGGAGCAGGCGGTGGACATCGCCAACGCCGCAGGCGCCGGGGCATTGGCCCTGCACCACCTGGTGCCCGGCACCGCCCCGCGATCGGTGTGGGACTCCGCGGCCGCGCGGTGCCACGGCACCTTCATCGTCCCCGACGACCTCGACGTGCTTCCGTTCGGCGCGCCGGCCTCCGTCGCCCCGCACAGGAAGGTGTCCGCATCGTGAATCCGCAGACCGCCGCCCCGACCGGCCGGGAGTCCACATCGGACAGCCTCGGCACCCGGGAGATGCGGCGCATCCTGGCGTCGAGCTTCATCGGCAGCGCCATCGAGTTCTACGACTTCATCCTGTACGCGACCGCCGCCAGCCTGGTGTTCGGCAAGCTGTTCTTCGCCGGGATGCCACCCGCGGTGGGCCTGTTCGCCTCGTTCAGCACGCTGGCGGTCGGCTACCTCGCGCGGCCGCTCGGCGGTGCGATCTTCGGCCACTTCGGCGACCGCCTCGGCCGCAAGGGCGTGCTGATCGTGTCGATGGTGCTGATGGGTGCGGCCACCACCGCGATCGGCGTGCTGCCGACCGGCGCCCAGATCGGCGTCGCGGCGCCCACCCTGCTGGTCGTGCTGCGGCTGGTGCAGGGCTTGGCCGTCGGTGGCGAATGGGGTGGCGCGATGCTGGTGGCGCTCGAACACGCCCCGTCGACGCGACGGGGGTTCGCGGCGAGCTTCGCCAACATGGGCGGTCCCGCCGGTGCCGTGCTCGCGACCCTGGTGGTGTCGGCGTTCTCGACGCTGCCGGACGCGGAGTTCCTCAGCTGGGGCTGGCGGGTGCCGTTCCTGCTCAGCACCGCGCTGATCGCCATCGGCCTGCTGATCCGGTTGAAGGTGTCCGAGACGCCGCTGTTCCTGGAGCTGGAGTCCAAGGCCGAACGCCGGAAGATCCCGCTGCTGGAGGTCGTCACGCAGTACCCGCGCAACCTGGTGCTCGGCATCGTCGCCGGCATGAGCTCTTACACCGTGCAAGGGCTGATGACGGTGTGGGCGGTGGCCTACGCGATCGACCTGGGGGTCGACCGGACCGGCGTGCTCAACGTCAAGGCGGTCGGGGCCGCGCTGACCGTCGTCGGGATCTGGTTCGCCGCGCGCCTGTCCGACCGGTTCGGCCGCAAGCCGGTGATGCTGGTCGGCATGCTCGCCGGTGCGGTGCTGGCCTACCCGATCGTCTTGCTGCTGCAGACGGGCACGCTGTGGGGGTTCGCGATCGGCCTCTTCTTGGCCAACGGCATCGTCCAGGGCGTGATCTTCGGACCGTTCGGCGCGTTCGTCGCCGAGCTGTTCCCGACCCGGATGCGCTACACCGGTGCGTCGTTGGCCTACCAGACCGCCTCGACCCTCGGCGCCGGGTTCACCCCGGTGATCGCCTCCGGCCTGGTGCTCGCGGCTGGCGGCGACCTGTGGCTGATCGCTCTGGTGTGGGCGCTGTCCTTCCTGATCTCCGCGGCCTCCGTGCTGGCCACCCGGGAAGGCCGAACCGTCGACCTCGCCGGGGAGACCAGGTAGCCGCTCACCGGTCGGTTCCGGTGGCGAGGTGGACTTCCACGCTCGACGCGGCGTCCCGCAGCTTCGGGAGCAGGGTGTCGACGAGGGTGGCCGTGGAAACCCGCGAGGCGACTGCGCTGACGCTGAGCGCCGCGGCCACCGTCCCGGAGGCGTCGCGAACGCCGACGGCGACCGATCTGATCCCGACCTGGAACTCCTCGTCGCCCAGCGCATAGCCGTCGTTGCGGGCACGTTCGACGGTGGCGAGGAGTTCGTCCAGGTCGGTCACGGTGTTCGCCGTGTGGTGGACGCGGTCGGTCGCCTCCAGGATCGTGCGGACCTCCTCCGGTGGGAGAGCGGAAAGCAGCACTCGACCCATGGCGGTGCAGTACGCGGGCAGGCTTCGGCCGAGCTGGACCTGCACGGCCAGTTCCCGGTGCGCGTTGGCGGACAGCACGTTCGTGACGTGGTGTCCATTGCGGACGGTCAACGCGCACGATTCGTGGAGCTCGGCCGCGAGCTTCTCCAGCTCGGTCTCCACGGGGCGGGTGAACGCTGCCGTCGCGTAGTACGGGTAGGCGAGTTCGACCAGCTTGGGCTGCGCGACGAAGGACCGTCCGCGCACTGCCAGGTAGCCGAGCTCGACGAAGGTGTGCAGGTAGCGCCGCGCCGCAGCGGGTGACATGCCTGCGCGGGCGGCGACCTCGGACAGCGACAGCTGGGGAGGTCGCCCGTCGAAGGCGCGGAGGACCGCGAGGCCGCGTTCCAGGGAACGCACGAAAAGCCCGTCGCCGGCGTCGTGGTTCGTTCCTCGTTGGCTCATCTCGTGCTCCGCTCCGTGTTCCGGGGCAAGACCGTCCCATCTCGCGGGCACCGCCTTGACAGTGCACTGTGCAGCACTCAGTGTGAATTCGTCCAGCGCAAGCCTTTTCGCTCTCCGAAAATCTCAGCGGACGAGGGGACCCACATGGGCGCTTGGTCGCCGAATTCCCGCCACCGATCGACCCGCCCGGTCGTGGTCCTCGCCGTGCTCGCAGCGTGCGCTGCGCTGCTCAGCGGGTGTCTCGTGCCGCGGGCAGCGGGAGGCAAGGACCAGCAGGGCGTGTCGGTGCCGAGCGGACCTGCTCGGTTGCCGGACGAGATCCGCCAGCGCGGTGTGATCGTCGTGGCCGGTCAGCTGGCCAGTCCGCCGCTCGGCTACCTCGACAGCGACGGCAAGACGGTCCGCGGGCTGAACAAGGACATCGCCGAGGAGCTCGGCCGCAGGCTGGGTGTGCAGGTCCGGTTCGAGCAGTACCCGTTCGCCGGGCTGATCCCGGCGGTGCAGTCCGGCAAGGCCGACGTGGCGATGGACCTCATCGGTGACACCGAAGAACGCCGCCGGCTCGTCGACTTCGTCGACTACCTCGACCAGGCCACCACGATGCTGGTCCCGCAGGGAAACCCGCTGGGGCTCGGCGACGTCGGTGATTTGTGCGGTCGTGCGGTCGCGGTCGTGCGCGGCGGGGTGCAACTCGCGCTGGCCGAGGAGACTTCGGGCAAGTGCGCCGCATCCGGGAAGCCACCGCTGGACGTGCAGCAGCTCAACAACCCGGCCGACGCGCGGTTGCAGGTGCAGAGCGGGCGGGTGGCCGCGTTCCTGGGCAACACCCCGGTGCTGCGCTACATCGCCGACACCGCGGAAGGCGGGCAGCTCTTCGACACCGCCGGTTCAGGCCAGCACCAGCGCCAACCCATCGGCATCATCACCGCGAAGGACAAGACCGAACTCCGCGATGCCCTCATCGCGACCCTCGGCGGGATGTTCTCCGACGGTTCCCTCGCGCGCCTGGTCGACCAGTACGGCCTCGGCGATCTCGCGCTGCAGAAACCCGTGGTCAACGGCCAGGAGGTCATCCGATGAGCGGCGGAACGGCGACGTTGACCGCGAAGCACCGGGGCGATCGGGCGATCGCCGACCCGGTCGCGCGCAAACGGCACCCGGGCCGGTGGCTGTCCGGCATCGCGGTGGCGGTCGCGGTCGGGTTCGTGCTGGTGTCGCTGTACCAGAACCCGGCGCTGGACCACGCCACCATCGCGCGGTTCCTGACCGCCGACACCATCCTGGCCGGGCTGCGCAGCACCGTCCTGCTGGCGATCGTGTCGATGGCGATCGGGGTCGTGCTCGGCACCGCCCTGGCGCTCATGCGGCTGTCGCGGAACCCGGTGCTGCGGGCCATCTCCGTCGGGTACGTCACCGTGGTGCGCGGGGTGCCGCTGCTGGTGCAGATCCTCTTCTGGGGCAACATCGCGCTGTTCTACGACCGGGTGGACCTGGTGTGGCCGTTCACCGGTGAAGTCCTCACCAGCTGGGAGACCAACGCGCTGATCACACCGTTCGTCGCGTCGGTGCTCGCCCTGTCGCTGAACGAAGCGGCCTACATGGCCGAGATCGTGCGCGCGGGTGTCGGCTCGATCGACAGGGGGCAGACCGAGGCCTCGACCGCGTTGGGGCTCAACGGTTTCCAGACCTTCCGCAAGGTCATCGCGCCCCAAGCGCTCAAGGTGGTGGTGCCACCGACCGGCAGCCAGTTCGTGACGATGCTGAAGATGACCTCGCTGGTCTCGGTCATCGCCGGGGGAGACCTGCTCACCGAGGCGCAGAACATCGCCGCCTCGAACCTGCGCATCCTGGAACTGCTGGTCATCGCCTCGCTGTGGTACCTGCTGATCACCGGACTGGCGACCATCGCGCAGACGGTCCTGGAACGACGGCTGGCGCGCAGCGCGCGGAAGGTGCACTCATGAGCTCGGAATCTCCCATGCTCGAAGCGGTCGACCTGCACAAGCGGTTCGGTGAGCTGAACGTCCTCAATGGAGTGTCGCTCTCGGTGCCGCGGGGCAAGGTCATGTGCCTGCTGGGGCCTTCCGGCTCCGGCAAGAGCACCTTCCTGCGCTGCATCAACCACTTGGAACGCGTGGACGGCGGCCGGATCCGGCTCGACGGCGAACTGATCGGTCACGTCGAGCGCAACGGCGTGCTGCACGAGCTGCCGGGGCGGCGGATCGTCCGCCAACGTCAACGCATCGGCATGGTCTTCCAGCAGTTCAACCTGTTCCCGCACCTGACGGTCGCGCAGAACATCGCGCTCGCCCCGACGACGCTGCGCAAGCTCAGCAAGTCCGCGGCCCGGCAGCGGGCGCTCGAACTGCTCGACCGCGTCGGCTTGCGGGACAAGATCGACGTCTACCCGAGCGCGTTGTCCGGCGGGCAGCAGCAGCGGGTGGCGATCGCCCGCGCCCTGGCCACCGACCCGAAGCTGATGCTGTTCGACGAACCCACCTCAGCGCTCGACCCCGCGCTGGTGGGCGAGGTGCTCGCGGTGATGCGCGATCTCGCTGCCGATGGCATGACCATGGTCGTGGTCACCCACGAGATCGGCTTCGCGCGGGACGTCGCGCACCTGACCGCGGTGCTCGACGGCGGTGAGGTCGTCGAAACCGGACCGTCGGAGCGGGTCCTGGAATCACCCGGCCACCCGCGGGTGAAGGAATTCCTCAAACACGTTCGCTAGCAACGGAATCAGGGGTTCACCTTGCACAGCACCGAGCTCGTCCTGCTGGGAACGGCCGGCGGCCCGACGCCCAAGCGCAACCGCAGCGCACCGGCCCAGGCGATCGTGGTCGGCGACCGCACGTACCTGATCGACGCGGGGAACGGAGTCGCCCGCCAGCTCGTGGCCGCCGACATCCCGCTGCGCTCGCTGACCGCCGCGTGCGTGACGCACCACCACTCCGACCACAACGTCGACCTGGGCACGGTCGTGCACCTGGCCTGGTGCGCCGACCTGCGCCAACCGGTCCGCCTGTACGGTCCGCCGCCGCTGACCGAGATGATGGCCGCCTTCGCCCGCTACGCCGACACCGACGTCACCACCAGGATCGCCGACGAAGGACGCCCGGACTTCGCCGAGCTGATCGTCCCCGAGGACGTGCACGGCCCGGGCCCGGTGTACGAGGACGACCGCGTGCGCATCTCGGCGACGCGGGTGCACCACCCGCCGATGGACGCGCTGGCCTACCGGATCGACACCGAGGACCGCTCGATCGTCATCTCCGGCGACACGGCCCCCTGCCAGCAGCTCGTCGACCTCGCCACCGGTGCCGACGTCCTCGTCCACGAAGTCATGCACGTCCCGAGCATCGAACCGCTGCTCGCCCGCACCAACGGGGCGCGGCTGCGCCGGCACCTGCTCGACTCGCACACCTCGGTCTCGGAAGTCGGCGCCATCGCCGAGAGCGCCGGAGTCCCGACCCTGGTGCTGAGCCACTTCGTGCCGAGCGACCCCGAAGTCCCCGATGACGTCTGGCGCGAAGAAGCCCAGCGCGACTACACCGGAAAAGTCATCGTCGGCCAAGACCTGATGTCCCTCTGACCACCGCCAGGTGCTGGGTGCACGCAGTCGTGTGAATCGGGGCCACGGCCAGGTTGGCTTCTGCCCTGCTGGGGGCGCAGGTGCGATGTCGAGGCAGTACAACAAAAGAATGAGCGCATCCTCGGCAAGCGGTGACCGGCCCCCGGAACTGCGTCGGTTCCAGCACCCCCGCTTCGGTCGCTTCTGGGTCCGCGTCAGCGAGATCGCGGATCGCCGCGGTGCTGTGGAACACCGGCGGAGGCTGGTTTCCGGGACCACCGGAAGGGTCCTCGAGATAGGTTCGGGAAACGGGCGCAACTTCCAGCACTACCCGGCGTCGGTCACCGAAGTGGTCGCGGTGGAACCCAACGACGAGCTCCGCGTGCACTCGGAGCGCAACGCGGCCTCGGCGCCGGTCCCCGTTCGAGTCGTTCCCGGGCACGCCGATGCCCTGCCTGGTGAGAGCAGCAGCTTCGACGGTGTCGTCCTGTGCCAGGTGCTGTGCTCGGTCCCCGACCCGGCGAGTGCTCTGCGCGAGATCCGGCGGGTGCTGCGACCGCAGGGGAAGGTGCACTTCCTCGAACACGTCCGGTCGAGTCGCCGGCTGGTCGGAGCGTTCCAGGAGGGGATCGCGCCGATCTGGCGGCGGTTGTGCGGCGGCTGCGAGCTCCACCGCGACACCGCGAGCGAGATCGAGGGGGCCGGGTTCGCGCTCGGATCCGTGCGCCGGTTCGGCTTCAGCCCGGGGCCCCTGTTCTGGATGACCTACGTCCTCGGCACCGCGGCACCGGACGACCACGCGGACCACCCGTGACGGTCCCGCCGCCCCGGGGAGCCGGTCACTTGACGCCGATGACCACGAACTCGTGTCCGGTGAGGTGCTCGACGCGAGACGTCCGGAACCCGGCTCCGCCGAGCCATTCCTGGCAGTCCGCACCGGTGTAGTCGTAGCCGCCCGGGCTGAGGACGTGCATGTGCAGGCTCATCATCAGGCCGAAGACGTGGTGGCGCCGCTCGTCGTCGATCAGCGTCTCGTAGATCACCGCGGTTCCGCCCGGGGGTAGCGCTTCGAAGGACTTGCGCAGCAGCATCCGCTTGGTGTCGAGGTCCCAGTTGTGCAGGACGTGGCCGAACACGTGGACGTCCGCTGCCGGGAGCGGATCGGTGAGGAAGCTCCCCGCGGTGAACCGCATCCGGTCTTCCAGCCCGTGGCGCGCGGCGGTATCGGCGAACAGCGGCGCCAGCGCGGGGAGGTCGAAGCCGGTGGCGGTCAGGTGGGGATGGCGCACGAGCACACTGGCCAGCAGTGCTCCGCCGCAGCAGCCGATGTCGGCAACCGTGCGGTGCTGCTGCCAGGGAAACCTTTCGGGGAGCGTGCGCATGACCGGCACGAGGCCCCCGATCATCGCTCGTTCGAACCTGCGCAGCTGGTCCGGCTCCAGGTAGATCTCGTCGAAGGCGTTCTCCTGCTCACCGGTGACGACCCACTGCGGAACGCCGTCGGTGAGTGCTTCGACGAGGTGCGCCCACGCCGGGTACCACTGGGACTCCGCTTCTTCGAGCACCCCGCCGACGTACTGGTGGGGCTTGCCGGAGTCGAGGAACTCCTCGGCGGCCGGGGCGTTGCGGTACACCGAGCCGTCCCGGTGGAGCAAGCCGAGCGCTACCAGCGAGTCGAAGAAGTCGCGTGCGCCGCGCTCGTGGACGCCGGTGCCGGCACGCAGTTCGGCGAGTTCGAGGGGCCGACCGGCCAGCGCGGTGAACACGCCTAGTCGCACCGCGGCGAGCACCGCCTTGGAGCGCCAGAAGCCGAGGCCGAGCTGGATGATCCCTTCCGGCGAGTTCGGCGGTTCGTCGTCGTGGCGCAGGATCCGGCGAACCTCGGAAACGTCGTGCAGGTCTTGGAAGTGGGTGGCCTTGCCGTCGTCGAGGCGCCAGGAATGGGCGAACGGGACGGTGCAGGACCGGCCGCCGCGAGTTCCCCGCAGGCGGTGCTCGCCGAACACCGCGATCCGGTCAGCGGATTCGACGAACTCGTGCGGCTCGACGTGCACCTCGCTGAAGGTGCTGTTAGCGCGGGCCAGGAACGTCCGGACGTCGTCGTGGCCGCGGATGGTGCCACCGAGGCCGAAATCGGACATTCCGGTAGGGGAGGTCCATTCGATGTCCGGGGCGAACGCGTTGAACGCCGCATCGATGTCCCCGTGGCGGAATGCCGAGTACGAGAACCGGACGATATCCGCGTTCGTCGACATGGTGGTTCTCCTTCTCGCCTGCCGGGCGAACGGGGTTTCGCGGAAGAGGGCGGGATCGACCGGAGGCTAGCAGTCGCGGGGCCCCCTCCCGCTCCGGTGCGCGTGCAGGACGACCGGTACGGGTGAGAGCCGAACTCAGTCGGACGGTCCCGGTCTTGACCATCCAATGTGGACCAGATCGGCTTGGCTGGTCCGGGAATGGTGGGAAACTTGAAAGGTTCTATCTGTTTGCGGAGTCAATCGGGTGACGCTGAAGCCTTCGCCGCGCAGCGCCATCCCGCGTGTGCCACCTTCGAATGGTGCAACGTCGTCCCTCACGCTCCAGGTCGTTTCACGTCTGACCCGGCGGTTTCCGCAGCGTGCCAACGGAACTCGCACCCGCGGTAGCGGTGCCCGGGAACCCGGTCGAACACCGGGAGCGCAACGACCACTTCCACTCGTCCACCTCAGGACCTCGAGCGCGCGCCGAACTCCGATCGTGCGGCGGAGTCGGCCGCGTGCCGAGGACGTGCCCAGCCACCAGTCCGAACTCCCCATCAACACGTGAAGGAGGGGTGGCCCGTGAGCGCCGGCCACATGTCGGACGTCCTGCCACGCCGCGCAATCCCGTCGCAGGGGCGGCTGGACGTCTTCGAGACCATCCGGACCCGCCGCGCAGTTCGCGCCTACACCGCTGAAACGATCGACGACGAGTCGGTGGACCGGATGGTCGACGCGATGCTCGCGGCCCCCACCGCGTCCAACAAGCAGGCGTGGGGCTTCGTCGTGGTCCGGAACCCGGTGCTGGTGCGCCGCATCCGGGCGTTCGCTCCGGGGATCATCGGCGTCCCCCCACTGATCCTGGTCGCGTGTTTCGACACCGGACGGGCGCCGGACGACGCCCGCATGCCGGACGTCGGAGTGCTCTGCGTCGCGATGGCGGTCGAGAACTTCCTGCTCGCCGCGCACGCGCTCGGGCTCGGCGGGTGCCCGGTCAGCAGCTTCCTGGCGAAACCCGTCCGTGCTCTGCTGCACCTGCCGGACCACCTGGCTCCCGTCCTGGTGGTCCCGGTGGGGCACCCGGCTCAGGAACCGCGGCGCTCGCAACGCCGGAACAGAGGAGAGGTCGTGAGAGATGAAACCTGGGGCCGAACAGCGTCCGGAACCGGTGCACCTGCGTGAGGAAGTGGTGCTGCTCGCGGCCTACTTGCTGAGCAGCGGTCGGCGCCAGGTCGAGGAGACGCCCGAGTACGTCGTGTACCGCCTCCTCGAAGGAGCGCGGCGCTCCCTGGAGCTGCTGGACTGCTGCGGCGGGGACGGCCCCTCGCTGGCTTCCGTGCGCGCCCGGCTGGCCGCGCTCTTCGACGGTCCTCCCGCGCAGCACGACTTCGCAGCGCTGCTGGATGACCTGTGCCAAGAGGTGGTTGAAGCGCTCCAGGCAGCTGCACCGCCCGTCGAGCACGCCCCGTGAGGACTCGTGCGCGGTGACACGACAGGACGGAGAGGCGATGAAGACCAACCTGCAGACGGGCCCTGTGCACGGTTTCGAAGTCGAGCCCATCAGCGCCCGGTGCCGCGAGATCTGGGAACGGGGCGAGCACGTCCTGATCGGGGTCAGCACCGGCAACAGCTACTTCTCCCAGGAACGCCTGACCTCCCTGGCCCGGTGGGCGGGCCACTTCTTCGACCGGATCGACGTGATGTACGTCGACACCTGCATCGAGGGAACGCTGATCAGCAGCGGTTTGACCGCCCACGAGGCATCGCGGCTGGTCAAGTCCAGGCTGCGGGACATGCGGCGCAAGCTCCGGCGCGTCGTGGAGAGCCTCGGCTCCACCGCCGACCGCGTGCGAGTGCGCCCCCTGTCCGAGTTCCTCCAGGAGGACGCCTACCGGGCGGTCCGGCGCCGGGCCGAGGAGGAGCTGGCCCGGAACCCGCAGTTCGCCTCGGTCTGCGAAGACATGGTCCGCCGCTACCTGGCGGGGAAGTGCGCTGACGGCCGCTGCACGCCGGAGGGGGTGCGAGCGGGCATGGACTACCTCTTGGCCGAACTCCCGTTCTTCCTGGACAGCCCCAACCTCTTCGACGTGCGGTCGTCGTCGGCCTGCTACCACGTCTCAACGCCGCTGGTGGAATACCTGGTCCAGGCCAACAGCGACGTCCTGCCCGCATCGCGAAGCCATGGTTACCTGGTCGTCAAGCCCGCCGAAGCGCAGTAGCTCGACGCAGCTGATCCCCGCGCGGTCGCCGCGGGCCGGAGCCTGCGCCCGGCTCCGGCCCGCAGCACGACTCAGAAGCCGACCTTGTCCTTGCCCTTGAGGTGGAGGATTTCGCGGGCTTCGTCGGGGGTGGCGACCTCGAGGTTGAGGGCTTCCAGGACCGTTCGGATGCGGGTCACCTGGTCGGCGTTGGTCTTGGCCAGTTCTCCCGGGCCGATCCAGAGCGAGTCCTCCAGGCCGACGCGGACGTGGGAGCCCTGGGCCGCGCCGATGGTGGCCAGCGGGATCTGGTTGCGGCCCGCGCCCAGGATCGACCACTGGTAGGCGTCGCCGAGGAGGCGGTCGGCCGTGCGGCGCATGTGCATCAGGTCCTCGGGGTGTCCGCCGATGCCGCCCAGCAGGCCGAACACCGACTGCACGAACAGCGGGCCCCGGACCAGGCCTCGCGAGGCGAAGTGGGCGAGGTTGTTGAGGTGCGAGATGTCGTAGCACTCGAACTCGAAGCGGGTGTCGTTGTCCGCGCCGATGGCCAGGATCGCTTCGATGTCGGCGAAGGTGTTCTTGAAGACCAGGTCGCGGCTCTTCTCCAGGGCCTCGCGCTCCCAGTCGCCGCTGCTGGTGAGCCAGCTCGGGCCGCCGGGCGGCAGGTCCACCGCTCGCCCCGCCGCTCCGCGCTGCACCG
>NZ_JBEOVY010000122.1:0-19973 GCF_040295745.1 Saccharopolyspora sp. NPDC002686 | reverse complement strand
CGGGCTGATGTCGCGGAACAGCACGCCCGGCTCCGGGAAGTCCGGCACCTCGCGGGGTCCGGCCGCTGCAGGCGCTGCAGGCGGCGCTGCGGCAGGGCGGTGAGCAGCGATGACCAGCCAGCTGCGGGAGAGCTTCGGCCGACGGCTGGCCGACTCGACGCGGGCGCGCGGTCCGCTGTGCGTGGGCATCGACCCGCACCCGTCGCTGCTGCTGGCCTGGGACCTCGACGAGTCGCCCCGGTCGCTGGAGCGGTTCGCGATGACCGCGGTGGAGGCGCTGGCCGGTGAGGTCGCGCTGATCAAGCCGCAGTCGGCGTTCTTCGAGGTCTACGGTTCGGCCGGGATCGCGGTGCTGGAGAAGGTGATCCGCGAGTCGCGGCAGGCCGGTGCGCTGGTGCTGCTGGACGTCAAGCGCGGGGACATCGGCTCCACCATGACGGCCTACTCGATGGCCTACCTGGACGAGCACTCGCCGCTGGCGTCGGACGCGATCACGGTCTCGCCGTACCTCGGCTACGGCTCGCTGGCCCCGGCCATCGGCCTGGCCGAGCAGACCGGCCGCGGCGTGTTCGTGCTGTCCCGCACCTCCAACCCGGAGGGCGCGGGGCTCCAGCAGTCGATCCACGGCAGCGGCGACTCGGTTGCCCAGTACGTCGTGGACTCGGCGGCGGAGACCAACCGCGACGCGGAGCCGATGGGGCACGTCGGGGTCGTCGCGGGCGCCACGATCCGCCCCGGCGAACTGGACTTCTCCCGCCTCAACGGCCCGATCCTGGCCCCAGGACTGGGGGCCCAGGGAGCGACCGTCCAAACCCTGCGAGAGGTCTTCGGCCCGGCTTTGCCGAACGTCCTGCCGACGACCTCCCGCGACGTCCTCCGCCACGGCCCGGACCCGGCGTCGCTGCGCGCCGCGGCCCACCGGGTCCGCGACGAGGTCGACGACCTCTTCCGAGGCTGATCAACCGCTGAAGGGCACCTCCCGGTAACTCGCCAGGAGGTGCCCTTCGCGTTTCCGGGCGCGCGGTGAAGTGAGATTCATCGCGAAGGCCGCGGTCTGCTTGGTGGTCGTTTGTTCTGCCGTGACCGATTTCGCTTCATGGGCGGTTGCCGGTGGTTGGGTAGGCTCTGCTCGCTAGATCGGGTGATGGAGGGGCAGACGGTGAGCGGTGCGTCTGAGCGCATTCAGGAAATGATGCGCAAGTTCGAGGAGCAGGCGCAGAAGGCGTCGCAGCTGCAGTCCGCGATGCAGGACATGCAGGGCACGGCGAGCAGCCCGGACCGGTCGGTCACGGTGACCGTGGCGCCGTCCGGCGCGGTGCTGGACCTGAAGCTCGCCCCCAACGCGGTCCGCCAGTCGGCCAACGATCTCCAGCAGCAGATCATGGCGACCATCCGGGCCGCGACCGCGAGCGCGGCGGAGCAGATGAACACCGCGGTGGCCCCGATCCTGGGCGACCAGTTCGACCAGTTCCAGCAGGCCTTCAACGCGGAGGGCATGGCGATCAAGCCGCCGGTGGACGACGAGCCGCCCGCCGCCGCCCGCCAGGAACCGCCCGCCGCCGCCCGCCAGGAACCGCCCGCCGCCCCGGCAACGCCCAAGCGCCCGCGGAATGAAGGTTTCGACGATGACGACTTCTCCGCCGGTTCGTTCATGCGCTGAATGGTGTTGCTGTGACTGATTTGAAGATGACGCCGGAGACGCTGACCGGCCACGGACAGGGCTGCGAGAGCCTCGCCGACAAGTTCGGCCAGCTCGCCGATCTGCTGCACCAGGCCCAGGTCGACGACCAGTGCTTCGGGCCGATCGGTGACCTGGTCGGCCTCAGCAGCATCTACCTGGACAGCGTCAAGGAGTGCCAGGACTTGGCGACCAAGGCCCAGGAGTTCCTGGTCAAGACGAAGCAGTCGCTCGACGACACCGTCAAGGACTACCACGACACCGAGCAGCAGATCTCGGAGATGCTGAAGAAGGCCGGAGAGGGGCTGGCGGGGTGACCGCGCCGCAGGGGCCGGGGGATTTCCAGACCCCGAACCAGGGGGACGGCAAGCAGAAGGACTGGTTCGACCAAGCCGCGGGGCGCGGATCGTCCTACGTGGCGGCGGGCCAGGACCTCAACGACGCGTCGAGTCCGCCCGAGTGGGGCGTCGCGATGGTGTCGATGCGGATGGAGCAGCTGGAGCTGCTGACCAGTCCGGGCCAGTCCTTGATGAGCAACGGCCTGGGCTTCCTGGTGTCCATCGTGCTCAGCCCGCTGATCGAGCTGGTCGAAGTGGCGGTCGGCGACCCCGAGCAGATGCGGGCCACCGGGGAGGGCTGGGAGAAGGTCGCCGGCTGGCTCGACCAAGTCGCGGAGCAGGAGCCGCAGCGGGCGCAGGCGACGGCCGAGACCTGGATCGGCAAGGACGGCGACGCCTTCCGGAAGCAGATGACCGAGTTCGGCGACGGCGTCAAGGCCCTGGCCGCGGACATCCGCGACCTCAAGGGCACCCTGGACATGATCGCCGACATCTTCGACATGGTCGTCGAGTTCTTCGTCCAGACCGTCACCGAGCTGATCATCGGCCTGATCGTCCAGTGGTTGGCGGCCCTGGCGGCGTCGTGGGTCACGGCCGGAGCATCGGTCGGCGCGGCGAGCGCGGGCACCGCGGTCCAGGTCGGTGCCACGGGTGTCCGCATCACGACGCGCGTCATGCAGGTGCAGCGCAAGCTCTTCCAGATGTTCCAGAAGATCGAGAAGCTCCTGCAGAAGCTGCGCGAAGCAGGCAAGCTCCGCAAGGTCATCGACAAGATGAACGACCTGCGCGAGGGCAACGTGCTCGAGAAGGCGATCGCGCGCAAGGTCGACTCGAACCCGGTAGCCAAGTTCCTCACCAAGGCGGACGGCAGCGACCTCACGACGAAGGGCGGCAAGTTCCTCCAGGACGTGGAGAAGCAGCACGCCGGCACGCTCCGGAACTTCGACGACCGCATCGCGAACGCGAGCGGTGATGCCAAGGCCGCGCTCCAAGCGGAACGCGATCAGTTCGTGAAGGACGCCAAAGGTGTTCAGGGGTTGACGCACACAGCGACGTCGCACGTTCTCGGCGGCGCTCTCGGCGGCAAGGCCACCTTCGGTCAGGCGGCGATGGCCGCCGGAACCGATGTGGTGACGGGTGCGGCGATCGAGCAAGGCGCGAACGCGGCGTACGACACGGGCAAGGGCTGGTTCTCCGGGGATCTGTCGGACGAGCAGCGCGATCAGGCTCAGGAGCGTGGTTTCTCGTGATCGAGGTGTTGTCCGCCCGCGCGTTCTGGTGTTCTCCCGATGAACGGATCCTGTGGTGCCATCCGCTTGCACCGGTCAGCACGCATTACGTCCTCTACCAGGTTTCCGGGCTGGACGAGTGGGGCGACAAGCGTTGGACCGCGGGAAAGGTGCTGGGCGGGATCGCCAGCGGTGTTGCTGGGACCGCCATGGAAGTGCTTTCCCCGACGGAAGGCGACAGCTACAGCACACCGAGCATCCAGCATGCCGTCGTGTCCGGCCGCGACCGTGATTGCTTGGCCGTCACCCACCTCGCGCAGTGGCAAACCAGTGGTGTCAACACCAAGGGAGGCGGGCGCGAGTTCGTGTGGGCGCTGACCTCGCACCGACTCGGTCTGCTGGAGTTCGCCAAGAACGAGTCGGACGGCGGTGGCTTGCTGGGCGGGCTGAAGAAGAAGATCGGTGGTTCGGGCCAGGACGATGCCGGAAACGGGCAGCGAGCGGTTCAGCTGCCGGAACTGGTCGTGCACGCCGAGTTCCCGAGGAACATCATCTCGAACGTCGCCGTGGCCGAGCACAAGGTCAAGGGGCAGGAGCGCAAGTTCCTGCGGGTGGCCCTCGCGGACGGATCCGCCATCGACCTGTCCGCTCCCGGGAGCGGCACGTACAGCGACGGCAAGGTCGATCGTTTGCTGGCCATGACCTTCGGCCGGGAATAGGTGTTTGGGTATGCGATCAGAGAAGCAGCTCGTCAAGCTCCTGGAAGACGGGTGGCTGCAGCCTGGGGAGAAGCTGCAGCGGTACGGAGGTGGTGACCGCGAGCGGTTGCACTTCGGGGCGACCATCGGAGGCCACCACCAAGCCCCGTACCAGCCATCGCGCCCTGCGGCGCACAGCTTCGACGTCGACTTCCGCGACGTGCCACATCCGACGGTTCCGGTTCAGCAAGGGCGCTTTCACGGCGACGAGTGGGTTCACGACCCGACCATTCGAGGCTGGGTCCGCGCCGACTCGCCTGAACGAGCGGCGGTCGCATGTGCGGACCTGCTGGTCGCGGCCGGGCCGGAAGCGTGGTTCATCGGTACCGATCGCCGCATCGCAGTCGTCGCCGATGCCTCCGCGGTGGGCGAGCCCGGGCAGGAAGACCAGGAGACCGGCAACGGCTCGGAGGGAAGTGCCAAGGGCTTCGGGCGGTTGCTCGGCAAGGCCCGCTCCGCGGTGAGCGCGGTGACGGAGCTTTCCGAGTCCTTGATCGGTGGATCGGAGCTGGTGACGCTCTGGGAGTGCCCGTTGGAGCAGCTCGCCGAGGCGACGGGGGACCTCAAGGGGCGCACTGCGGATGGCGCCGGCTTCTCCATCAACCGCTTCGCGGACGGCTCCGTCATCGAAGTGGGCACCAAGATCCACCTCAAGGGCTTCATGTAGCTCGCCGCTGACTTGGTGACGGCTCGGTTCTCGGAACACAGGAGAGGTGAAGTGGCTGCTGAGGCTTGGCGGTGGACTGCTGGGCGGGTGTCCGCCGTCGTGGTGCCGTGGTTGCTCATGGCCGGTGGTCTGGCCCTGGCGAAGTTCGATCGTGACAGCGGGCTGGCGTGGGCCGGGCTCATCGTCGGGTTGATCGCGGCCATCTACAGCTCGTTCTACTGGGGCAAGTTCAGCAACAGCGACGGGATCGCCAAGGTGCGGCTCTCGCCGTTGGCCTGGATCGCGCGGATCATCTGCCACGCGCTGTCCCTGTTCTACCTGTTCGCAGCGGCGGTGTTCCTCTTCGTCTAGCCGTCCGGGTTCGTGAGTACTTTGGGGCGCTGGGGCACCCCAAAGTACTCACGAACCTCGCAGCGCCCTGGCCGGAGCGCAGTCATAGCACCGACTCGTGTTCGCCTGGTGGTTGGGGGTTGGCTACTGTGGACAGTGCTTCGGCTAGTTCGGCGATGGTCGGGCGTTGTTGCGGGTGTTGGCTCAGGCATGCGTCGATCGCGGCCGACATCGTGCTGGGCAGCCGTCGTCGGGTTCGGATCGGTGGGGCTGGTTCGGTGAGCTGCGGACAGCGCTCCTGCAGCGCCGAGAGCGAGTCGAACTTCGCGTCTTCGCTGATGGTTCCGGTGTCGAACGGTTGGAATGCGGTTGCCGCTCCGTAGAGGACCAGGCCGATCGCCCAGACGTCGGTTTCCGGGCCCAGCTCGCCGCCGCGGACCTGTTCGGGGGCCATGGCGCACGGGGTTCCCGCTCCGGTGCGGCTGCGGCCCGGTTCGCGGGCGAAGTTCAGATCGATGACCCGCGCCCGGCCCGCGTCCGCGATGATGTTGCCCGGGTTCAGGTCGAGGTGCAGGTAGCCGCGGTCGTGCATGTACGCCATCGCCGAGCACAGGTGCAGGCCCAGGTGGGCGAGCTCGGGGGCGGAGAGCCGGCGGGTCCGCGTTGCGATCAGGTGCGAAAGCGTCGCCCCGGACAGGGTTTCCAGCACCAGCACCGGACCGTTCTCGTCGGCGACGACCTCGTACGCCCGGACGATGTGCGGGTGGGTGAACGACAGCAGCAGGTGGCCCTCGAGCTCCAGCCTCTTCCGGACGCCCTCGTGGTGCGCGCGGTCGGGGCGCACGGATTTGATGAAGCACCGGCAGTAGCGCTCCTCGCTCCAGGCGTCGTACGTGTCGAGTTCCCGCCCGCGGCGCATGTGCTGGATGACCCGGTAACCCGGGGCGATCTCGCTGCCCGGCGGATGCGGTTCCGGCGCGGATTCGGTCGGCCTGGGCGCGGTGTTGATCGCGGTCATCGAATCTCCAATCGGTGGATACCTCCGCGGGGCGGAAGTCACGCTGTCCCTTGCGCCGCGACCGGAGCGGTGTGGTCGCGCTCGTGCAGCCGGTAGAGCTCGGCGTACCGGCCGTCGCGGGCCAGCAGCTCGGGGTGCGTGCCGGCTTCGGCGATCCGGCCGTGGTCGAGCAGCAGGATCTGGTCGGCGTCCCGGACCGTGATCAGGTCGTGGGACACGACGATCGTGGTGCGGCCCGCCATCAGGCGGCGCATCGGCGCGAGCACGCGTTCGGTCGAGGCAGCGTCGAGCCCGACCGTCGGTTCGTCGAGCAGCAGGATCGGGGCGTCGCGGATCATCGCGCGGGCGATGGCGATCCGCTGCCGCTGCCCACCGGACAGCAGCCGCCCGTGCGGACCGACCCGGGTCTCGTAGCCGTCGGGCAGGGCGGTGATGAACTCGTGCGCGTCGGCGGCCCGTGCTGCGCGCACGATCTCGTCGTCGGTGGCGTCCGGTTTCCCCCAGAGGATGTTGTTCCGGACGGTCGTGTCGAGGGCGAGGACGTCTTGGAGCACCACCGCTACGTTGTTGCGCACCGATTTCTGCTGCATGGAGCGCAGATCCGCGCCGTCGAGGGTGATCGCGCCGGAGTCCGGGTCGTAGAAGCGCAGCAGGAGCTTCCCGGCCGTGGACTTGCCCGATCCGCTGGCGCCGACCAGGGCGATCGTCTGTCCGGGCGCCGCGGCGAAGCTGACGCGGTGCAGCGCATCGCGCTCGGTGTGCGGGTACCGGAAGGTGACGTCGTCGAAGGTGATCACGCCGCGAGCGCGGTCCAGTCGCCGCGGGCGGATGGGGTCGCGGACGGTCGGCTGCTGGTCGAGCAGTTCGATGACGCGTTCGGCGCTCGCCGCGGCCGCGAAGACGGTGTTGCTGAGCTGGCCGAATCCGCGCACCGGCGAGTAGAGCTGGCTGAGGACGCCGAGGAACACCAGCAGGCCGCCCAGCGTGATCGTGTTCCGGGTCAGCTGCCAGGTGCCCAGCCCCACGATGATCAGCACTCCGGCCAGCTCCAGGAGCTGGACCAGCGGCGTGAACAGCGCGCGGAGCTTGGTGGCGACCAGCTCGGCGGCGAAGCTGCCGACGTTCTCGCGGTGCAGGCGCTCGGTCTCGGAGTTCTCCCGCCCGTAGGCCTTCACCAGCGCGGCGTTGTTCAGGCTCTCTTCGGCGACCGAGCTGATCGACCCGGTGCGCTCGCGCTTCTCGCGGGAGGCCGCTTTGATCCGGTGCGAGAAGAACCGCGCGGTCAGCCAGAACGCCGGGATGGCCACCAGGGACACGGCCGCCAGCTGCCAGCTCAGCACGAACAGCACCCCGGTGAACAGCAGGATCTTGAAGGCGTAGGACAGCGTCTGGGTCAGCCCGGACAGCACCAGGTTCTCGATCGCGGCGATGTCGCCGGTGATCCGGGACAGGGTGTCGCCGATCTTGCGCCGTTCCAGGAATTCCACCGAGAGCTCGTGGAGGTGCTGGAACAGGTCGGTGCGCAGGTCGAGCAGGAACCGCTCGGCCAGCCAGGTGGACAGGTACCGGTCGCTGAAGGAGACCAGCCCGGCGCACAGCGTGACGCCGATGTAGGCCGCGGCGAGCCACGGGAAGAGGCTGAAATCGCGCGGTACCAGGACCTTGTCGACGAGGACCTTGAAGAACCAGATGTTGGCCGTGCTCAGGACCGGCGCGATCATGATCAGTGCCAGCACCGCGTACAGCCACCTGCGGTAAGGGCGGGCGTACGGCCAGAAGCGGCGGAAGATCTCGCGGACGCTGACCGGCGGCGCCGCTTCGGGCGCTTCTCCGGGGCCGCTCGTGCTGGCCCCGAACAGGTACCGGACTCTGGAGAAGAAGCTGATGTTCGCCATGGTCATCGGGAACCCGGCGGCGGCACCGGTCGTGAGAGGTGCCGCCGCCGGATGATCTAGTTTCCCGGGCCTCAGAAGCAGCCGCAGCCGAAGCTGATGAACCTGCGGCTGCAGAAACGTCGGCTGAAGCCGCGGCTGAAGCCGCGTCCGCTGAAGCCGTTGAAGCCGCCCCAGGCCGGTGCAATACCAGTGAAGACCATGAAAACTCCTCGTGTGTAGTGGTTTTTCGTGTCGGAGGACCCAACCCCCAGCGGGTAATGCCTGTCGGACAAGCATTTTGGGCCCGTATCTGGGCTTTCCTGAGTGCTGGTTGATCAAACGCCCTGGATGTCAGATTTTTTCGGAGCGCTGAGGCCGGATGTTGGCTCCCGCCCAGGAGTTATTTGCGATTGGGAACAGCGTCAACCGACCACTTACCGGGGTGGATCTCGGATAGGGTCGCCGCAACTGGATCGGACCGTCGGCGCGGGGGGCTTGGTGAGCGGGGAGATCGGCGGCGCGTTGGCCGCGCGGGTTGGTTGGTGTCGGCCCGATGAGGCCATCCGGTTGGTCGTCAGGTGCAGTCGGGTCGGTATCCGGTACGACGTCGGCGGGTTGTCCTGGGAGGGCGGCTCGCGGGGTGGCGCCGTGCGGGAGGGGATCGAGCGGTTCGGCGTCGCCGTGGCGGATGTGGTTTCGGGCGGCGATGATTCGGGTGCGACCCCGCCGCGCGTCGTCTACTTCGGACAGTCTCCGCAGGCGCGGATCGTGCGGGCGCTGGAGGCCAGCTGCAAGCCGGACACCGAGTTGATGTGGGTGCTCACCACGCATCGCCTCGGCCTGCTCGAAGTTCTCGCACCCGAGGTCGACGAGGATTCCGGTGGTTCGCTGTGGAGCAAGGCCCGCAAGTTCGGTGCCGGGGTGAAGGACTTCTCCCGCGACGTGGCCGACATCTTCCAGGGCAAGCAGCTCGGCGAGTTCGCCGCGAACACCCCGATCCCGGTCCGTGGGGTGACCGCGCACGTCGAGTTCCCGGCGCAGCTGGTGCGGTCGGTCGCCGCGACGAAGCGGAAGCTGCCCTCCGACTACCGGCCGAGGAAGGTGTTCCCGCTGCGCATCGAGCTCGACGACGGTTCCGGGCTGGAAGTGATCGCGCAGACCGAGGAGGCCGTGGCCCGGCTCCAGGCGATGGTGTTCGGCCGGGCGTAGGGGGCGAAGTGCTGAAGGATCCGTTCAAGCTGGAGAAGATCGCGGCGAAGACCTGGTGCGGGCCGGGGGAGAAGCTGCTGTGGCGGATCGGCCCGCGCTGGGGTCACGTCGCCTTCGACGTCGCCGGCCGTCGCGGTGCTCCGCACCAGCACGACGGCGGCACCCGGAGCAGCACTGTTCCGGAGTGGCCGCTGCCCACCGAGGCCGTCGCCACCGGCCGCTACCACGGCGACGAGTGGGTGCACGACCCGTCGATCTGGGCCTACGTCCACGCCCCGCACCCCTCCGCCGTCGCCGCAGGCTGCGCGGACGGTCTCGTCGCAGGTCAGACCGATGCCTGGCTGGTCCTGTCCGACCAGCGCCTGGCGGTGGTCGTCGCCGCCTCCGCGATCGACGAGCCCGCCAAGAAGTCCGGTTGGCTCTCCCGCGGCAAGTCGGAGGAGGAAACCCTCCGGAGCCTCTGGGAAGCCCCC
This sequence comes from Saccharopolyspora sp. NPDC002686, assembly GCF_040295745.1. Taxonomy (NCBI): domain Bacteria; kingdom Bacillati; phylum Actinomycetota; class Actinomycetes; order Pseudonocardiales; family Pseudonocardiaceae; genus Saccharopolyspora; species Saccharopolyspora sp. NPDC002686. The sequence goes on along the minus strand of NZ_JBEOVY010000122.1, from coordinate 10,399 downwards.
ATCGCCGCGATCCGCCACTTCGGCGCCCTGCAGATGGGCCGCGAGGTGGAGCCGGTGTGGATCGGGCAGGTGGCGTTCCAGGACGGTTCGACGGTGCTGATCCGGATGGAGAACGAGGTCGCGGCGGAATCCGTCGTGACGGCGGGAAATGCGATCTTCGGCGGCTGAGGAATCGGCCGACCGGGGGAGCGCGCCTACCGCAGCTGCCTGATATCTAGACCCGCGCCCAACAGGGCCGTCAACCTGCTCTCGCAGTAGACGTCGTCACCTGGTCGTCTCGCAGGCGCGTACGCCGGTTCGGCTACTGTCATTTCCGGGAGCGCAAGGGACCGGAGGGGTTGATGGGTGAGGCACCTCTGCTGGGTGGCCGGTACCGGCTCGGTGCCTGCATCGGCAGTGGCGGCATGGCCGACGTGCACCGGGCGATGGACACCCGGTTGCAGCGGGTCGTGGCCGCGAAGGTGTTCCGCTCCGGTGCCGACGCCGCAGGTCGGGAGCGCTTCGCCGAGGAGGCGCGGACCCTCGCCGGGCTCAGCCACCCGGGCCTGGTCACGGTGCACGACTTCAGCTCCGATCCCGACGAGCTCTACCTGATCATGGAGCTGGTCGAGGGCCGCACCCTCGCCGACGAGATCCGCACCGCACCGCTCCCGCCGCAGCGCGTCGCCGAGATCGGTTCCCGGCTGGCCGACGTGCTCGCCCACGTGCACCACAACGGCATCCTGCACCGCGACGTCAAGCCGTCCAACGTGCTGATCGCCGGTGACGACAGCGTCTACCTGGCCGACTTCGGCATTTCCCGGTTGGCCGCCGCGGCCGGGCGCATCACCGGCTCGGGCGTGCTCATCGGCACCGCCACCTACATGTCCCCGGAGCAGGTCAGCGGTGGTGAGGTCGGTTTCCCGGCGGACGTCTACGCGCTGGGCCTGGTCCTGCTGGAAAGCGCGACCGGCAGGGTCGAGTACCCCGGGTCCGGTGCCGAGAGCGCGGTGTCGCGGCTGGTCCGGGCCCCGGAGGTCCCGCTGGAGCTGCCCAGCGGCCTGCACCGGGCCCTGCTGGCGATGACCGCGACCGACCCGGCCAGGCGTCCGGACGCGGCGGAGTGCGCGGACCTGCTGGCGGGCCGGTCGACCGAGGTCATCCCCCGCATCCACGCGCCGCAGACCGCTTCCCCGCGCACCGAGGTGCTGCCGAAGCCGCGCCGGAGCCTGAAGCCGTGGCTGATCAGCGGCGGCGGGTTCGCGGTGCTGCTGGCGGCCTTGATCGTGTACCTCGCCCTGCCACCGGCCCCGGATCCGCCGGCCCTGCCGCCGGTGTCCGGCCCGCCGGGCGTGGCGCGACTGCCGGAAGACCTCGAGAACCTGGAGGGGCTGATCCGGGAATGAAACGCCTCCTGCTGCCAGCGCTGCTGCTGGTGCTCACCGGCTGCAGCAGCGCGCCCGACGGGATGGACGCGCAGATCCGCGAGCAGCTGCTCGGACGCGTCGACGACGTGAAAACAGCGGCGCTGAAACAAGATCGGGCTGCTGCGGAGGCGGCGCTGGGCGAGTTGCACCGCGCGATCGCCGAAGCCCAGGCGCGCGGCGAACTCGCCACGGAATCCGCCCGCACGCTGCTCACCGCGACCGAGCGGGTCGCCGAGGACGTCCGCACCATGCCGCTGCCGGAACCCCCGGCGCCCGTCACCGTGACGGTGACCCCGGATCCGCCCGTCGCCCCCGAGCTGCCGGCGGAGGAGAACCGCGTCGACCAGCGCCAGCAGCAGCTGGAGGAGCAGGTCAGGAGGATGCAGGAACTCCGCCAGCACTGGGAGGAGAACCGCAAGCAGTGGCAGAAGGTCCAGGAGAACCGCGGCAACAACAACGGGAACGAGGACAACTGAACGGGAACGTTCCCGGTTGCCGCACGATTGGTTGTGCCAATTTCGCGGGATGTGGCAGGGTGCGCTCGCACTGATCTGATGCGGGCGCACCCCGCGACCCCGAGGAGGCGGAACTTGCGCGAGGGACTAGCTGCCACCGCGATCGCGGCCGGCCTGCTGCTGGCGGGCTGCAGTTCCGGCGCAACCCCACCAACCCAGCCGGAACTCCCGCACCGAGCAGCCCCGCAGAAGTCCCTGACGGCGTCCGACCCGTGCGCCCTGCTCACCGCGGACCAGCTGAAATCCCTTGCCCTGGACCAAGAACCGAAGCCGATCGACCAGGGCTGCGAATTCGGTGCAGGAGCCCCCGACGGCCCCGGCTGGAAGGCCTTCGCAGCGGCGGACGAACACGGCACGTACACCCAGTTCGTCGAAGCCAACCAGGGCGCCCAGAGGCTCGAAATCGGTGGCTACCCGGCGGCGAAGGTCAACGACGCAACGGGCTGCACCCTGGTGCTGGACGCAGCGGACACCGGCTCCCTCCGAGTAACAGCCCTGGTCCGCCCAGGAGCCCCCATCGAGGTGGGCAGCAGCTGCGACGCGGCAACCAAGGTCGCCGAAGAAGCCCTGAAGACCTTGCCGTCGGCCTGACTCACTTGATGTCGGGAGCCCAGGACAGGGCCCACGGCGTGGTGTCGGCCAAGGGGGCATCGGGCAGAGCTGCCGGACGGACGTACTCGACGCGCGTCACGGCATCGGGTTTCGGACCAGCATCGCTCGGGCGGAAGGCCTGCCGGAACATGTATGCGGGCAGGAGGCTTTCCGGGTTCAGGTAGTAGACGATGTCCGCGCCTGCTTTCGTGTTGTCCGCCGTCGGGAACGGGTGCTCCATCACGTTCGGTCCGGTCTTCTGGAACGCCCAGATCAGGTGCTGCATGTCCCAAAGGCGTCCCTCGGCATCCGGCAGCGCCCGCGCTCGCACCGGTAGCCGGAGGTAGGTCTTGCCGTTGACCTCGACCAGGCTCGGGTTTTCGGCGACGAGGAAGCGCCAGGACTCCACGTTCAGCTGGCTGATCATCGTCGTGGCTTGATCAGCGGTGAGTCCTGCCGGGATGATCCCGTCACCCAGGAACGGCCGGTACGGCTTGCAGAGCGGGCTGCTCCCCGGGCTCCAGGTCTGCCGCGATGGGCTGTAGTCGTGTTCGACGTCATCGACGCACTTGCCCCACAACGTGCTCGTCCCGCGCCAGTGCTCGATGGAGGCGCCGACGTAGCGCCGGGTGCGGAAGTCGTAGATCTCGTCGTGCACCTTGACCATGCGTCGTTGGGCGGCCAGATCCGGAGAACCGAAATATTCGCGCCTGGTGTGCAGGACCGGCTGTTGGGCTTGCCGGTAGAACATCTCCCAGAACAGCGCGTTCGGATCGACCTGGTCGATGTTGGCCCGTGTGACCGATCCGTCGAAGGCAGGCCGGGTTTCGACGGGCCGCACACGGTTCGGCGCAGCTGGTGAGGCACAGGCAGCAGCGGTGACCGCGAGCGTGCAGACGGCGAGCAGGATTCGTTTCATCTTTCAGTCGTCCTCGCTCATTCCTGGCCGCAGAGGGCTTCGACGACGTCACGGGCGTCGGCGTTGAAGGCGAGGTCCAGGAAGTAGAGCTTGTCGGCGAGTTCGGTCAGCTGCGCGCGGCTCACCACGACTTCGGTGCCGCCCTGCCTGATCGCCACTTCATCGCGGACCAGCATCGCGATGACGACCTCCTCGCGTCGTTCGTCCGCCGGAATGCGCCAGCGAGCGCACATGTTTCAGCCCTCCCGAATCGGATGTTCGCTTGCTGGAAGGACTCTCCGGAGTTCCCGAGCGGGCACGCAACGATTCTTTCGGGTGACTGGGGTTACTTGACCGGCTGGCAACCAGTGATGGTGATCGGGGGAGCTCAGATCGATTCCGAAACGGGGAGAACGCATGAACGGACGAGCAGGAGTCCCGGTCCGGGTGCGGAGGGTGTCGAGCGAACTGCGAGAGCTGCGCCTGCGAAGCGGCCTAGCAGCAGAAGAAGTCGCCGGAGCACTCGGCTTTTCGATGAGCAAGCTCAGCCGGATCGAGAACGGCCAACGCGGGTTGTACGCGGACGACGTAGCCGCACTGCTGGGGCTGTACCGAGTGCCCGCAGAGCGCCGCGAAACGCTGCTGACGCTCGTACGGACAGCATCCAGCCCGAACTGGTGGCAAGTGCAGGGTGGGCGCTTGCCAGCTCTGGAGGACTTGATTCGCTTCGAGAACGAGGCCGTGACCTTTCACAACTACGAAACGATGCTGGTCCCGGGCCTGTTGCAGACCTCGGAGTACGCAGCTGCCCTCTGTGAGGGGGCGGGTCGCGGCTTCACCGCTTCGGAGGTGCACCAGTTCGTCAACGCAAGGATGGCTAGACAGACCGTCTTGCACTCGGCCAAAGCGCCGAACTTCGTGTTCCTGATCGAGCAAGGAGTCCTGGAGCGGCCCATCGGCGGACCGGGAGTGATGTACCGGCAGCTCATGCACCTGCACAGCTCTTCCAGTCGGGAGAACGTGACCTTCCAGGTCGTGCCAACCTCAGCTGGTGCGCATCCGGGCCTTGACGGGCCGTTCGTGCTGTTCGAGTTCAAGAACCATGAAGATCTCGTCCACGTCGAATGCCGTGGCTCCACGTCGTTTCTAGAGGAACCGGAACACGTTGCCGCGGCGAGAGAAGCCATTGGGCGGTTGTGCGACGTCGCGCTGTCCCCCGAGGATTCAGCCGAACTCGTTCTGCAGGCCGCTGACGGATTGACTTGACCCCCATCAGGAGCAGCCATGGAACATATTGATCTTCCCGCCCTTGGATGGCGGAAGAGCAGTTGGAGTGCCACCTACACCAACTGCGTGGAAGTGGCCTTCGGCAGCTCGTATGTCGCCGCTCGCGACTCGAAAGATCCAGACGGTGACAAGCTGGTGTTCGTCGCTCCCGCTTGGGCCTCCTTCCTCAGCGGCGTTCGTGGCGGACGGTTCGACGGGTAACCAGACGTAGGTGAAGACTGCGGCCTCCGAGTGGAGCTCCACCCGGAGGCCGCAGTCGTTGATTCCTCAACTACGGCCTCTGATCTCTGGCAAGTAATCGGTCGGACTTGCCAGGGGTTGGGGCTGGCTGTCGAGGCCCTGACGTGGTGGTTTCGACTGGGCGGAAGCCGGTTGGTTGCGGACTTCCCATAGCTGACCTGCGCTTACTCCGAAACCCCTGCGCTGTCCACCGAGGTCAAAATCACTCGTATGTCGCAATGTTCTCTGGTCAACTCCACCCCGAAATGATGCCTATGGGCGTTAAAGTTTGCCCCGTTGGCAACGTGAAGGCCGTCGCTGGACCCCGCGACGGTTGGCGAACGAGGGGAGTTCGACGTGTCCGAGGGGGACGGCGGCACATACCAGCCTGTCGACCAGAATCAGATCGACGCGATGCGGGCGACGCCTGGTATCAGCGGCTTCATGGGCAACGCCCTGAATGCCATGACTCGAGCTGCGGACAACGCGGCCCTGGCGTCGGCTCAGTCTGCTGGCGGCTCGATGACCATCGATCCGGATCAGGTCGACAAGCTGGCCCAGTTCTTCCGGGATGAGGCTCAGGCCTTGATGGATCGGCAGATGGACGGCTTCGACGCCGCTACCTACGCGCCCCCGGGGCAAGATCCGGTCAGCACTCAGTCATCGGAGAGGTATTCCCTGGTCATTACTGGTGACGGGCGTTCGTACCTTGAGAACTGCCAGAAGCTCGCCGACGCCTTCACAATGGCAGCCGACAATTTGCAGGACACCGCGCGTCAGACGCGGCTCGATGATCAGAATGCTGCCGACAGCATGCGGGGAGGAAATCTTGCGTAAGGGACTCGCTGTGAGTGCGGTCCTGGCCAGCGTGTTGTTGGCTGGTTGTAGTGCGGGTTCCGAGGGCTCGCAATCGCCTGATACCGATACTTCGTCGACTCAGACTGCTCCTTCGGAGCCGACGCCCGAGCAGTCGTCGCGCACTGCTCCGGTGAAGTCGTTGGAAATCGGTGATCAGTGTTCGGTCCTCTCCGAGGCACAAGCCCAGGAACTGGGCGCTGATCAGGCTCCTCGTGCACGAGAATCCAATGGCAGGCCTGGGTGCAATTACGCACTTGGTCAGGCCGGGACGAAATTCTCGGTCTTCGTCTCTGTCGACAAGACCGAGACGATGAAGAAGCTTGCAGCGGGCAAGCCGGGGTCGCAGCCGACCGAGGTCGCCGGGTATCCGGCGGTGGAGGTTGGCATCAAGACGAACTGCATCGTCTCGTTGGATATTTCGGACCAAGGACAGCTGTTCGTGAACAGTTCGGTGTCATCTGGTGACCCGAACCCGTGCGACTTGGCGAAGCGGTTCGCCGAGGCGGCGGTCAACAACCTTCCTAACGGGTGAGGGGGCGAGATGACGGACACTAGGCACATTGAGCCTTCGAGCTTTGACGGCGCCACTCTGGAGCAGATGCGCGGTTGGGTCGAAGGTGGCACCGCTGAAGGGCTTTACTCGCAGTCCGACTTCTGGCAGCGGGAAAACCAGTATCTCCGAGAATTGCGAACGCGCCTTGACGAAAAGCTCAAGGAAGCTGGCGCGGTCATGCGCTCCGAGTCCGGTGAGGCCATGCAGAACCAGGCCATGCCGCTTGCTCTGTGGACTGAGGTCGCCGCTGACAACGTTAAGGCCCAGTCCGAGCTGATGACGCAGCAGGGCGAGGCGTTCAAGAAGGTGCAGGCCTCGATTCCGGGCAAGGGCGAAGAGCAGCAAGCCCCGGACAGCAACTGGTTCAAGGACACCTGGGACTCCATGGTGAACGGCCAGACCGACGCGGAGGCTGCCAAGGAGCACAACGAGAAGCTGCGGCAGGAGGCTGTTCAGGCCTTCAGCGCTTACGACAGCACTTCGCAGAGCAACGTTTCGTCAAGCGCTGTGTTCACGCCGCCTCCGGACAACGGAGTGAAGGTCGCTGTTTCTGGTTCTCAGCACCCCAACGTTGGTGGGGTGCCGCAGGTTTCCGGGCATCCGGCTGGGACGAGCAGTCAGTCGACCGGCGGTGGCAACACCGGTGGTTCCGGAAGTCTCGGTGGGTACAGCTCGACCACCTCGGCCGGTTACACCGGTGGTTCTGGCGGTTCTGGTGGTCCGGGTCCGGTTCCCGGCGGTACGAGCCCGGTGTGGCGGGTTCCCGGTCCGGGCGGCGGCCCCGGTCAGAACGGGCCCGGTCAGACCGGTCCGGGTGGCGGTCGCGTGCCTGGTCCGGGTGTCGGCGGTCCCGGGATGTTCGGCCCGGGCGGCCCTGGTGGTAGTGGGAGCGGCTCGGGCTCCGGCTCTGGTGGTCGGGGTGTGGGCGCCGGCGGTTCCGGCGGTTCCGGCCGCGGTGGTGTCGGTGCTGGTGGCAGCAGCGGCCGCGGTGCCGGGTCCGGTCCGGGCGCTGGGGGCCGCGCCGGTATCGGCGGGCCTGGTGGCTCCGGGACGGGTTCCGGCTCCGGTTCCGGGTCTGGTTCGGGTGCTGCTGGTGGCCGCGGTGGTGTCGGCGGTGCCGGTGGTGCTGCCGCTGGTCGTGGCCAGGGCAAGCCGGGCGAGGAGGACCAGGAGCACGAGACTCCCGAGTACCTCAAGGGCGACCACGGGTTCTTCGACGACGACATGCCGAAGGTCGCGCCTCCGGTGTTCGGCGACTGGAACCAGCAGCAGTAAGTAGTTCGCAACGAAGCAGTCGATCGCGTGGGCGGCATCGCTCGATGCCGCCCACGCAGCGGTCTGGGGAGAATTCCGTGAAGTTCGAGCTGTCGAAGCAGGCCTTCCACGAGGCGTGGAAGCACTTCAACCTGGGGACCAAGCCGATCGTGCTCAACGTCCTGCCCGAGGGGATCCTGGAGTCCGAGCGCCGCGAGGTCCAGCGCCGGGCTTGGGACGAGCTGAACCGCCTCGGATTCGGCAACGAGATGCGCGAAGAGGACATCTGCGGCGTGTTCCTGCCGCTGCAGCGCTACGAGCGGGCCTTCGACATCACCTTCGGCGAGCGCACCTCCGACGGCGAGCGGAAGACGACCGGGATGGTCGCCAACGTCCGCAACAACGCCACGCTGGCCGTCCTGAACGAGCAATCCGTTCGCCTGCAAGCACTTCCCGCGGACTCCATGGTCCGAGCCCTCCTCAGCGTCCTCCCGGACGACGTGAAAGCGGGCCAGGGACGCGGTGTTTCGCTCCGCAGCGCAGCGATGGCCGAAGCGGCCAAGAACGCGGGCAACTCCGACCGCGCGATGGCCGACGGCCTCGCCCGCCAAGGCGTCAAGCGCGACGACGCCCGCCTGCTGGTCGAGATGGCCGGCGGCGAGCGGACCGCGTGGGCCCAGTTCGGCGCGTCGGTGATGGACGGCCAGGGCAAGCGCCACCGGGCCCCGATGGTGACGAACTTCTTCGCCACCCCCAAGGGCTGGTACATGATCGAGACCAACACCCGGGGCGCGGAGCCCTGGACCACGGTCGCCCCGATCGACAAGCAGCGCATGGCCTCCCGGGTCCAGGACCTCATGAAGACCCTCTAGTCCAGGCGCGCTGAGGAGCTCCCGAACGTCTCCGAACTCCGGGAGCTCCGCCACGCCTGCCCCGCCCGGCCGCGAGTGCGCGTTCCGGGCCTTTCCCCGCCGTCGTGGAGCGGGGTTTCGCGGTGGGGTCTGGATCAATACGGAACTTCCGCGTTGCGGAAACTTCGCGGAGGTTGCAGAGGTCTTGATCACGTTGCGGATGAGGGGCATTTCACCCCGCTTTGACCTGCGAGGACGGCACCGGCATGGCTCAACTGCCCGGAAATCGGACAGATTTGATGAATTTTGCCGAGATTAGTGCACTTCAGCGGCTTTGTTGGTAGTACTTGCAGCGGCACCCCGATCGTGCGCGCCTCGTACGAGCGGGCCTGGTGGCGGACCTGGCTGAATCAGGCTCACAAAAACCGGACCCCAGTGGAACCCGGCAGAGCCGACTCGGTACCGTTCGCCGCACCGATCAAGAGAAACCCCACATCACGGAGGACATGGTGGCCCTTCCCCAGCTGACCGAGGAGCAGCGGGCAGCAGCTCTGGAAAAGGCGGCTGCCGCCCGTCGCGCCCGAGCGGAGCTCAAGGAGCGCCTCAAGCGAGGCGGAACCACGCTGGCGGAGGTCCTGGACACCGCCGACAACGACGAGGTCCTGGGCAAGATGAAGGTCTCCGCCCTGCTCGAGGCTCTTCCCGGCGTTGGCAAGGTCCGCGCCCAGCAGATCATGGAGCGGCTGGAGATCGCCAACAGCCGTCGTCTGCGCGGACTGGGCGAGCGGCAGCGCAAGGCGCTGCTCTCCGAGTTCAGCGGCGAGTGATCGACGCAAAAACCGGCGCTGAGCCGAGGACCGTCCGTCAGGGCGAGCCTCGGCTCACCGTCGTTTCCGGCCCTTCCGGCGTCGGCAAGTCCAGCGTCCTTGCCGAGGTGCGCAGGCAGGCCCCGGAGATCTACTTCAGCGTTTCCGCCACCACCCGCGCGCCCCGCGCCGGGGAGGTCGACGGCGAGCACTACCACTTCGTCGACACCGCCGAGTTCGAGCGGATGATCGAGGCCGGCGAGATGCTCGAGCACGCCCGCTACGCGGGCAACTTCTACGGCACCCCGCGCAAGCCCGTCGAGGAAGCCCTCGCGGCCGGGCGGCCGGCGGTGCTGGAGATCGAACTCCAAGGCGCCCGCCAGGTCCGCCGGGCCATGCCGGAGGCGCAGCTGGTCATGCTGCTGCCCCCGTCCTGGGAGGTCCTGGTCGACCGGCTCACCGGTCGTGGCACCGAGCCCGACGAGGTCGTCGAGCGCCGGCTGACGACCGCGCGCGAGGAACTGGCCGCCGAATCGGAGTTCGACGCCACCGTGGTCAACGCCGACGTGCAGGCCGCGACCAGCGAATTGCTACGATTGATACTTGGCCGCGAACTGTGACGAGCCAGCGGTGAGCAGCACCGGAGTTCGGTCGACCGAAGTCCGGCACCCCGCGGTCCGCATCGCCGCCCCAAGGCAACGGCACCACGCCGCCGTCCACGAGGAGCAGGAGCCACTCACGTGAGCACCCCCAGCGCGCTGGCTGCGCTCAACAGCAGCCCGTCCACCAACACCGCCGAAGGCATCACCTACCCGCCGATCGACGACCTGCTCGAGCAGGTCAGCTCGAAGTACGCGCTGGTGATCTACTCCGCGAAGCGCGCGCGGCAGATCAACGACTACTACGCCCAGCTCGGCGAGGGCCTGCTGGAGTACGTCGGCCCGCTGGTCGAGCCGGGCCCGCGCGAGAAGCCGCTGTCGATCGCGCTCCGCGAGATCCACGCCGGCGTGCTCGAGCACACCGAAGGCGAGTGACCGAACACCGCGCCGAGGATCGCCCGCGGGTGGTCCTCGGCGTCAGCGGTGGCATCGCCGCCTACAAGGCGTGCGAGGTGCTGCGGCGGTTGACCGAGTCCGGTCACAGCGTCCGGGTGGTCCCGAC
>NZ_JBEOVY010000121.1:0-19998 GCF_040295745.1 Saccharopolyspora sp. NPDC002686 | reverse complement strand
AGCCCGGAGCCCGGAGCCCGGAGCCCGGAGCCCGGAGCCCGGAGCCCGGAGCCCGTGTGCGGTTGGAGGTGAGCTTCTTGCGGAGTTGACGCCGCGTCGGGGGTCAGGGGGTGGGGTGGTCGTACTCGGCGATCGCTCGTTTGGTTGCGCTCATTCGCCAGGCTTGTTCCAGGAGGGCGGCGATCTCGGTCCAGTCCGGGGCCGATTTCTCGTCCAGGTTCACCCCGACCCAGCCCCTCGGGCCGAGGTAGGCGGGGGCGAAGTAGCGGGTGTTGTCCGCGACGAGGGCTTCCTGCTCGCCGGGCGGGGCCTTGACCGCCAGGGCCAGGCGTCCGTCGCCGTGGTGGTCGGCGAGCAGCCAGGCGAACCGCTTGCCGCGCGACAGGAATCCGGTGTGACCGTGCGAATCGTCCACCTGCACACCGGGGAAGGCCGACACCAGCTCCACGAGCCGGGTGCGCACGCGGAGCCGGTCGTCCTCGTTCCAGGTGATCGTCATGCGGCCACGGTAGCGGTCAGCTGCGCCAGGCGCGTTCGCTGAGCAGGCGCAGGCCGTTGAGGCCGACGATGATCGTGGAACCTTCGTGCCCGGCCACGCCCAGCGGCAGCGGGAGGTTGCCGACCAGGTCCCACACCACGAGCACGGTGATGAACGCGCCCGCGATCACCAGGTTCTGCTGCACCAGCCGTCGAGCCCGCCGGGACAGGTCGACGACCTTCGGCACGGCGGCCAGCTCGTCGCGGACGACCACCACGTCCGCGGTCTGCAGCGTCAGGTCCGAGCCCGCGCGGCCCATCGCGACCCCGCAGTGCGCGGCGGCGAGCGCCGGAGCGTCGTTGACGCCGTCGCCGATCACCATCGTCGGCTGCGCGGATTCCCGCACTGCCGCCACCTTGTCGGCGGGCAGCAATCCGGCGCGCACGTCGGAGATGCCCACCTCGCCCGCCACCTGGGCGGCGGTGCGCTCGTTGTCGCCGGTCAGCAGGACCGGTTCGGCGCTGGTCAGATCGCGCAGCGCCGCCACCGCGCCAGCGGCGTCCGGGCGCAGCCGGTCTGCGATGCCGAGCGTTCCGACTACGGCGTCGTCCACGGTGACGATCACCGCCGTGTGCCCGGCGTCTTCCAGCTCGGCAGCGGCTTCAGCACCTCGCGGGCTGGTCACGGCCACCTTCCGGCCGTCGACGGTGGTCGACACGCCGTGGCCGGGGGTGGCCCGGAAGTCCTCGGCCGCGGGGATCGCCAGCCCCTTCCCGTGGGCTGCTGCGACGATCGCGCGGGCCAGCGGGTGTTCGCTGAGGTGCTCGGCGCCCGCGGCCAGCGCCAGGACCTCGTCGGCGTCACGACCCGCTGCGGGGTCGACCCGGACAACTCGCGGCGCGCCTTCGGTGAGCGTGCCGGTCTTGTCCAGCGCCACCCGCTCGACCTGCCCCAGCCGCTCCATCACCACCGCCGACTTGACCAGCACGCCGTGGCGTCCGGCGTTGGCGATCGCGGACAGCAGCGGCGGCATGGTCGCGAGCACGACGGCGCACGGCGAGGCGACGATCATGAACGTCATCGCGCGCAGCAGGGCGCTTTCCAAGGTGTCGCCGAGCAGCAGCGGCACCGCGAACACCGCCAGCGTGGCCAGCACGACGCCGACCGAGTAGCGCTGCTCGACCTTCTCGATGAACAGCTGCGTCGGCGCCTTGGTCTCGCTGGCCTCGGCGACCAGCGCGACGATCCGCGCGATGACCGACTCCGAAGCGTCCCGGACGACGCGCACGCGCAGGGCCCCGGTGCCGTTGAGGGTGCCCGCGAAGACTTCGTCGCCGGGCTGCTTGGCCGCCGGCAGCGGCTCGCCGGTGATGGTCGCCTGGTCGACGTCGCTGCTGCCGTCGACGACCTCGCCGTCCGCGCCGATCCGCTCGCCGGGGCGCACCACGATCACATCGCCGACCTGGAGTTCCGCCGTGTGCACGGTCTCCTCGACGCCGTCGCGGACCCGGACCGCGGTCTCCGGGGCGAGGTCGAGCAGACCGCGCACGGAGTCCTCGGTGCGGGCGGTGGCGAAGGCCTCCAACGCGCCGGAGGTGGCGAAGATGACGATCAGCAGCGCGCCGTCGGTGATCTGCCCGATCGCGGCGGCTCCGAGGGCCGCGACGATCATCAGCAGGTCCACGTCCAGGGTCTTCTCCCGCAACGCCTGGAGCCCGGCGTAGGCAGGTTCCCACCCGCCGGTGACGTAGCAGACCAGGTAGAGCGCCCAGTAGAGCCAAGTCGGGCCGCCGAGCAGCTGCACGGCGAGGCCGAGCAGGAACGCGATCAGCGCGGCAGCGGCCCACCGCGCTTCGGGCAGCGCGAGCAGGCCGCGGCGGGTCGGTGCCGCCTCGGTTCGGGTCGGTGTTCGGTCGGTGACTGCGGTCATCACGCGCCCTTCCGGCGTCGGGACAGCCGGCGTGCTGTCGGAGGAGGACAGTACATGAACATCTGATCAGTCATTCATATGTCCCTCGGTCGTTAGACTGCCGGGCATGGGTCATGTGGTCAAGCGCGAGGAAACGCCCGCGGCGCGGCTGGACGCAGCCTCGGCGAACTCCGTCGCGGAGACCCTCCAGGCCCTGGCCACCCCGTCCCGCCTGCTCATCCTCAGCGAGCTGCGGCAGCGCGAGATGGCGGTCGGCGAGCTGGCCGAAGCGGTGGGCATGGAGCAGTCCGCGGTGTCCCACCAGCTGCGCCTGCTGCGCTCGCTGGGGCTGGTGGTCGGCAACCGCTCCGGCCGCAGCGTCGTGTACTCCCTCTACGACAACCACGTCGCCCAACTCCTCGACGAGGCCGTCTTCCACACCGAGCACCTGCGCCTGGGCATCCGCGACTGAACCCCGCGACACCCGGCGCGCGTGGTGGAGGCGGCTGGTTCTCGAGGCAGGAGGGTTCATGGGGGCAGTGATCCGCAGAGCTTCGCTGGCGATGGCCGCCGCGGTGCTCGCCGCTTTCCCTTTCGCAGAAACGGTTTCGGTCGCGCGCGCGGACTCCGAGGTGTGCAACGAGGAGTGCGACGCGCTCGATCCGTCGAAGGCCACTGGTGACCGCACACCGGTCAGTACGACGCTTCACGGCCGGACCATCGGATTGCACGTCGACGACGGCAATGCGATGGGCTGGGCCACGATCGACGACGCGAGCGCCGGCGACGAGATCTGGCTGGACCGGTCCTTCGACGGCGGGAAGACGTGGGAGGGCAGGCTCGGCGACACCGAAGCGCCGGAGGGGAATCCTGGCTGGCGCAGCCAGATGTACAACGTCGACGACTGGGCGAACCGCGGGATCGGTGCGCTCCGCGCGTGCGGGAAGGCCGCCGACCGCCCGGAGATCGCCTGCACCCAGTGGGCGCGTTCGGACTGGAATTCCTCCAGTCCGAGCAAGGCCGCCGCGACCGCGACGATGATGCTCTTCGACCGCAACACCGGGCTCTTCGAGGGCAACGCCTGGTGGACCGGCGCGAACGCGCTCACCGCCGTCATCGACAACATGCGGGTGACCGGCATGCGCAGCTACGAGTACGCGATCGCCGAGACCTACGACCGCAACATCAACAGCCACGGCGGCAACTTCACCAACGAGTTCCTCGACGACACCGGCTGGTGGGGCCTGGCCTGGGTGGCGGCCTACGACCTCACCGGCGACAGCCGCTACCTGGAGACGGCGAAGGTCGACGCCGACCACATGAACGACCACTGGACGTCGGACTGCGGAGGCGGGGTCACGTGGAAGACCGACAACGGCTACAAGAACGCCGTCACCAATGAGCTGTTCCTGCAGCTCAACGCGGCGCTGCACAACCGGATCCCGGATGACACCCAGTACCTGGAGCGGGCCCAGCGGGAGTGGGACTGGTTCCGGGGCAGTGGGATGATCAACGATGACAAGCTGGTCAACGACGGCCTGGACGCTTGCAAGAACAACGGCCAGCAGACCTGGAGCTACAACCAGGGAATCCCGCTCGGCGGACTGGTCGAGCTGAACCGCGCGACGGGTGACGACGGTCTGCTCGAGACCGCCCGCGAACTCGCCGACGCCTCGACCAAGGCCGAGGCCCTGCACAAGGACGGCGTGCTGACCGAACCCTGCGAGTCGGGCGACTGCGACCCGGACGGCCCGTCCTTCAAAGGCGCTTACGTTCGCGGCCTGGGCGTGCTCAACGACGCCCTGCCCGACCACCCCTACGCGGGATACCTCAAGCACCAGGCCGAAGTCGCCTACGAGCACCGCAGTCCGCTGGACATGTACGGCGTGCACTGGAACGGCCCCGTCGACAAGATCTCCACGGGCCGCCAGCACAGCGCGTTGGACCTGCTCAACGCGGCCCGCTGATCCCGCTGCCGGCCGTCGGGATCAGTTCTTGGTGATCGAGTCCGCGAAGGCCAGCGCCGGTTCGAGCTGGGCGACGGCGACCCGCAGGTCGTGCCCGGCGTGTGGCACGACGGCCAGGGTGGTGCGCCCACCGGCTGCCTTGACCGCGCGGTACATGTCCTGCGTCTGCTCGTGCGGGACCACGCAGTCGGAGTCACCGGCGGCGAAGTTGATCGGCGGGAGCTTGCTCGCGGTGGGCAGGTAGGTGGCCGGGTTGGCTTCGAAGGATTTCTCCAGCGTGCTCTGCAGCGGACCCCGGAACCAGATCGACTCGGGCGAGTTCGCGACGTCGTGCTTGAGCACCTTGCCCTTGCACGCCTTCGGGGTGTCGGCCTCGAACTGCGCGCCCATCTTCCCGAAGTCGTACGGGCCGTACCAGGCGACAGCCCCCTGCACGGCGCTGGACACCCCGGGGTTGCCGAGGCTGTCGTCGTCGAACTGGGTGCGCTGGTCACCGGTGACGGCGAGCAACGTG
This sequence comes from Saccharopolyspora sp. NPDC002686, assembly GCF_040295745.1. Taxonomy (NCBI): domain Bacteria; kingdom Bacillati; phylum Actinomycetota; class Actinomycetes; order Pseudonocardiales; family Pseudonocardiaceae; genus Saccharopolyspora; species Saccharopolyspora sp. NPDC002686. The sequence continues at coordinate 15,130 of NZ_JBEOVY010000121.1, read as the reverse complement.
GCCATGTAGGCACCCGAGGACGGGCCCCAGGCGACGAACCGGCCGGGATCGATGCCGTACTCGGGCGCGTGCACCCGCAACCAGCGGACTGCGGCCTTGACATCCTGCGCCCCGGCCGGGAAGGGGGCCTCGCAGCTGAGCCGGTAGTTGAGGCTGGCGACCGCGTACCCCCGCGCGAGCTGCGACGACACCACGTGCAGGTTCACCGGGTGCGACTTGTCGCCCTGGATGAACCCGCCCCCGTGGATCAGCACGATGAGCGGCGCGCCGCCGGGATCGGCGTGCGCGGGCAGGTAGAGGTCGAGCTTCTGCGCAGCTGAGGTCCCGGCGTACGCGAGGTCCCGATGTGCCGGCCGGGGTGCTTGTGCCGGGATGGGCAGCGGACGGTCGGGCGGCGCCAGGTCGGATGCGGTCAGCGGATTGCAGTGCTCGGAGAAGGACGACGTGCTCGGCGAGATGACTTCGGCTTCGGAGTGCGCCGAATCGCCCGCCCCGTCGGCGCAGGCGGTCACCAGCAGGACAGCGGCGAGCAACCCCGCCCGGCGAGCGAATCGCCTGGTCAACCCGTCTCGAGCACCCACAGGACGAATCCTCCCCGCTAACACTGCTGGTGAAAACCTAGCCACCCAGCACCCGATCCGCCCAGTACCAGCGGCCAAACGGCAGACACCTGTGACGGAACAGACCGAACGGCGCAGCGGGGGAGCTGCGCCGCCCGGTCGGGAAGGCCCGGTGCTGGGGTGTTGAGGAGGGATCGACCGAGGTGATCTCGTGCGTTGCAGGCCCGAGCGCTTCCTGAAGGAAATCCATCTGATCTGCTACTTAGCATCGCCCTCGAGTACGACCAACGTGCGAAGGAGTAGTGCGATGCGCCCGGGATCTGCGTGGAAGACGGCAAGTCGTTCCGGAGCTGAGGTCGGTGATCTGGTCGCGTTCGTCGACAGCTGTGCTCGCTCCCGCAACTCAGAACATCCTAGATTTCCTTTGCCGGCACAGAGGTAGCTTCGCGGCTAGTCGGTTCCGGAGAACGCAACCACCACACCAACGAAGAGCAGTAGCAGGTAGGCCCAGAACAGGATTTGGGTGACGGTGTGTCGTACGCCCATTGCCGCTGCGAGTAGTCCTAGGCCGACCGCGGCTGCAATGCCGTAGATGACGACGCCGAACCCTACGAGACTCTGGTCGATCTGGAGCAGGTCAGCTCCCTGGACCTTCCAGACCACGAACGGCACGACCGAGATACCCCAAGCGCCGAGCCCGATAAGGAACGCCGGCCAGCCGAGGACGTGTCCGAGGATCGTGGTGGCCCTGTCCGACCGACCCGAGGGTTGGGGAGGATTGCTCATGGGTCAGCGCACTCCGTCGGTTGGTTGAGTCTTGTTCGCAACGACCTTAGCCATGCCGTCGACCGACTCGGGGTGATCCCAGTAGCCACCGTGACCGGACCAGTTGTTGACCGGGAGTTCCCGTGCCCCGAAGTACTCGTTGGAGGGGTTTCGCCCGAACCAGTGGTGGTCGTCGAACGGCTCTTCCAGCAGGTAGTCGATGGGGTTGGGCGATGGCGTGGCGTAGTCGATCACGTCGAGTCCGGATGTTCCACTCCACACGTTCTCTGGCGGCACCCCGAGCTCGCCAGCTGTATCAACGCCGACTCCGGGGGAGCCGATTAAAACAAGATCATCAGAATGCAGGCCGTTGTCTCGTGCGGCGTAACCGACGGTTGTCGAGCCGTAGGAGTGGCCGATCACGGTGTTGTGGCTGGGTCTGCCCTCATGTGTGGCACGCAGGCCTTCTTGGAAGCTGCTCAGGTCGCCCTTGGCGTCCTCGGCGAAGCGGCCTTCGGAAGCGTTTACCAGGGTGCCGGGCGACTGGTAGTCCACCCAGGTGACCGAGGCGAAGGTTTCACCGGGTGCGAACTGTTTCGCCCTGTCGATGATGCGGTCGCCGCGTTCGACGTAGTCCATCGCGTCGCCAACGTCGGAGTAGGTGCCGGGCACCGTGGTGACGACGTGCTGCGCGGTGTCAGGATTGCCAGAGGCGATGATTACCTGGCCTCGCCCGTTTGCCCCTGCATCCAGGCCGAGCAGCAGTTTCCCGTCCTGCGTGGCGGCGGTTTCAATGCGCCCCAACCCTTTTAGCGCTTCATGCGCTTGTTTCACTTCCTCAAGCGCGATGTCGTTCATGCCGTTGGGGTTGCCGTAGGATTCCCGCGCCCGTTGCTCAGCGTCACGGAGTTTCGCCAGCAGGCCAGCGCGTTGCTGGTTGAGGGTGGTCATGTTCGCCGCGTGTCTGTCCTGGGCGGGAACGCCGTCGGTATTGCCGACCATCTGTGGGAATCGGCCGATCAGATCGGCTCTTTGTGCTGCCGACAACGAAGACCACGCGACATGGACTGCCGCTGGACCCTGTTGCAGGGCCTGTTCGAACATGCCCTTGGTCGCTTCGGCAGCACGAGACTCCATGACCATGGCGGCATCGGCCACGGCGGCGCTGGCAGGACTACTGGGGTGTGCACCGGCCTGCTCCCACGCCTCGGCCTGCGGGATCGCCTTGAGATCACCTTTGGCAGCATCCAACGCACGGACCAGCATTTCGTGAGCTGAACGCTCCAAGTCCCGCGCATACTTGACGGTGGCCTGCGCTTCGGCGTAGGCGGTTTCCTGCTGCGCGAGCCGGGCCCGGGCAGCCTCAGCTTCTGCAGAAGTGCCGGAGGAATTTGCTCCGGGCAGGCTGGTACCGCCGGGGTCGAGTGGAAGCGGTTTGGGTGGATAGATCAGGTCTACGAGAACCGCCAGTTGACCGTCACTGGCAACCTGCTTGGCCTGCTCCATCCGCGACTTCACAGTGTCGATCTCGGCGCACCACATTTCGACGGCATCGGCCACTTTCGTGAACAGTTGCGCCAGAACGTCTCCGTCGTCGCCTTGCTGGTCGGCCCAGCGTTGGAATGCCTCAGACGCCTGGCCCTCCCATTCGGAGGCGGCCCGATTGCGCGCTTGGTACTGGCTAGTTGCGACCTGCTCGACGCCGGCACCAAGGCCCTGTACCTGCTCCGCGTAAGCCCTCATCGTTTCGGGGCTGCCCGCTACCCATGTATTCAAGGTCATGATTTGTTAGCGCCCCAGTTGGTCGAACATTCCAGCATTGGTGTCATCGGTGCCGCTGTAGGTCGTCTTGTTGGCGTCCAGGTCCGCGGCGCCCTTGTGCACGGTCTCGACAAGACCGGCAGCGGCCCGCAGCAGATCAGCCGCAGTCGCCGCAACCGCCGCGCTCGACGGCCCCGCATCAGCTGGGGACAACGGTTGCGTCTTGCCCAGCTCCTCAGTTGAGCGCTCGATGCCCTCCGCCAGCTCAGAGAGATTCGCCGGATCGATCCGGACGTTCACCCCGATCCCTCCCCATGATCGTTGTGATGATCGTCGTAATGATCGCGACCGTATCGAAACGGACAGTGAGCGAGTATGGGGTTTCTACTCATTCCGCGCTGATCTCACCCGGAAAGAGCAGCGCCGCCTAACCCGTATATCTGCTGCCGGAGAGCGGGATACGGATAATAGAACGGAACAGGCTGTTAGAGATGGAGTCAAGAACGCGGACGGCGCGGGGCTCGAGTGAGCAAGCGCGGCGACGCCACCCCAGCGTGTTCAAGCAGTCGCAGCACAGTCCACGGGTGCAACTTGTTCTGCTGGGCGAGGCCGGTGATTCGAGTTCCTTGCGCGAAGGCGGCTGCACACTCGGCGGCGAGCTCCTCCCGGCGGTCGTGGTCGAGGTCCTCGAACTCGCTCCGCATTCCAGGGTGGTTATCTTGGGCACCACGTCGCCGCATCTCGACACCGGCCACCTTGGTCAACAATCGGTGTACAGCGCCGTAGGACAACCCTTCTTGGAACATCAGGACGCGGATCGATGCGCCGTGTTCGAGGTAGTCGACGGCCATTCGCTCGGCGACAGTGCGCTCAGTACGCGTTGTGAGGTAGCTCGGCATCGGTTCCTTTCCTGTGCGACTTGCCTGTCGTGGGATGTGACTTGGCGTCGGTCTCCGCGTTGGAAATCTCTGGGTTGATATCGAGCACTTGCGCCTGGGATTTCAAGATTGGTGAACGACGCCTCGATTCCTGGAAGGGGCAGATCCGATTTCAGGCCAGTTCGGCCTTTGACCGACGAGGATGGGACCGACCGGACGACGCGGCGGGGGAGTCGCGCCGTCCGGCCGGGAAGGCCCGGTGCTGGGTGTCGGGGAGGGGCGACCAGCACCGGGCCGGTCTACAAGCGCCGCAACCCGGCGAGGATCCGCCGCAGGACTGCGGGGTTCGGGGCTTCGGGCGGGAGTGAGGGCCTGGGAATTTCCGCGGTCTCGTGGTCGTCCACCGGTACTCGGAGTCGGTGGCGACCTCTGCTGGTCTCGGCTTCGACTCGGGCGATCAGATAGCGCACCGTCAGTGCGCCTTCTCCGCCTCCGGCGTGTTGCGGCCGACGTGAGAAGAAGTAGACCGTGCAGCAGAGCGAGAGCGCGGCGGCAGCCAGGACGGCGATCGCCCAGACTGCGACGACGTGTGTGCTCATCCCTTCACCGCCTTCAGCTCGGAGTTGCAGAGCTGGCACGATGGGGCTCGTATCCAGTCCACTTCGGATGGTTCGGCGAGGGCGAAGAGGTTGCCGCAGAAGGACTCCCCGTTCGCTCCCAAGTCGATGCGTCGGCCTCGGAAGGCGTGGCGAACCAGTCCGTAGTCGCTGGAATCGTCCACGACCGGAAGCCAGTGGTAGCGAAGCTGGCTACTCGTCGGCGTCATGGCGGCTCCCATTCCTGATGCGTTGGGTGATCGCTTGGTGACCGTGAGTTAGACGGTAATTGTTACCCGGTAACGATGTCGATGTTCGCGGCTCCGATCCGCCTGAACAGGTGATCTCAGGAGTTCGATCTCCCGTGCGAAGCTGTGCGCATGGCAGGAACCGCACGGCAAGTGCACTTGGGGCGCCAGCTCCGGCAGCTGCGGACCAACGCGGGTTTGTCCCTGGATGAAGCGGCTGCGCACCTGGAGAGATCGCGGGCGACGGTGGGACACTGGGAGCGCGGGCACTCCAGGGTGTCCGCGAAGGACCTCGATGCGCTGCTCGAGTTCTACGACGCCCCGGAAGACCTGGTCGAACAGCTCCAGCAGCTTCGCCGGGAGAGCGGACAGCGCGGCTGGTGGCAGAGCTACAAGCTCCCGGCCTACCTCGCGCCGTTCGTCGGGTTCGAAGCCGAAGCCAGCGAGATCTTCCACTACGAACTGGGTGTTGTCCCCGGATTGCTGCAGACCGAGGCGTATGCGCGTGCCGTGCACGAAGTCGGACGCCTGGCGTTGACCGAATCCGAGCTGCAGAACTGGGTGAACGTTCGGCTGAAGAGGCAGGAGCGGTTGGACGAGGGCGGTGGGCTGGCGCTGCACGTCGTGATCGCCGAAGAAGCACTTCGCCGTGTCGTCGGATCGCGAGCGGTGATGGCTGAGCAGCTGCACCACCTGGCCGACATCGGGAAGCGACCGACCGTGAACATCCAGGTGCTGCCCTTCGACTCCGGTGCGCACGAAGGGATTCACGGCCCGATCCTGCTGCTGCGGTTTCCGGACTCGGCCCAGAGCGATGTCGCCTACAGCGACACGGTACTCGGCGGGCATGTCATAGACGACCTGCGCGACGTTGCCGAACTAGCGCGTCTCTTCGCATCGTTGCAGGCCCGAGCACTTCCTGAAGGAAATTCATCCGATCTGCTGCGTAGCATCGCCCACGAACACGACCAACGTGCGAAGGAGTAGTGCGATGCGCCCGGAACCCGTGTGGAAGAAGGCAAGTCGTTCCGGACAGGCGAACGCCTGCGTCGAAGTCGCGACGAACTTGCCCGGCTTAGCCCTCGTCCGCGACTCGAAGTTAGGTGCGTCGTCGCCGATCCTCAGCACGACCGACGCCGCGTTCGCGACCTTCATCAGCGAGGTGAAGGCCGGTACTTTTGAAATCTGAGCATGGCCGGCAGACGTTCCAAGGAAGCTTTCGAAGGAGCTGACGTGAACCACGTTGACCGGGCATCCGACTTAGCAGTCCAGTGGCGCAAGAGCAGCCGTAGCGCTCAAGGCTCTGAGTGCGTCGAGGTCGGTGGTACCGCTGAATTCACCGCGGTCCGCGACTCGAAGGCTCCGGCCGGTCCTGCACTGCTGCTGGCCCCTAGCGTCTTCGGGAGCTTCGTCGGCTCGGTGAAGTCGGGGCGCTTCGACCTGAGTTGAGGTGCACCTCTGCTCGAAGGGCCCCTCCGGCCGCTGGTCGGAGGGGCCCTTTCGCCTTTCGGGTCGGTCAGCTGAGGCCGGTGATCTCGCCGTGTTCGTCGATGTCGATGGACTCCGCTGCCGGGTGGGAGCCCAGGCCCGGCATGGTTCGCATCTCCCCGCAGATCGGGTAGATGAAGCCCGCGCCGACCGAGGCCCGGACTTCGCGGACCGGGAGGGTCCAGCCCGTCGGGGCTCCGAGCAGCGTCGGGTCGGAGCTCAGGGACAGGTGGGTCTTGGCGATGCAGACCGGGAGGTTCCCGTAGCCGTTGGCCTCGTAACCGTCCAGGGAGCGGGCTGCTGCTGGGAGGTAGGAGACCGCTGCTGCTCCGTAGATCTTCGTCGCGATCGTCTCGATCTTGGTGCGGAGGTCCGCCGAATCCGGGTAGAGCAGCTGGAACCCGCTGGGCTCTTCGGCGGCTGCCACGACCGCTTCGGCCAGTTCGACCGCGCCCTTGCCTCCTTCGAGGAAGTGGTTGCTGACCGCCACCCGGGCGCCTTCGGCCTCCGCGATCTCGCGGATCGCCTCGTGCTCGCTGCGGTAGTCGGTGGGGAAGGCGTTGATCGCCACCACCGGGGACACGCCGTGCAGGCGGATGTTGTCGATCTGCTTGCGCAGGTTCGCCGCGCCCGCTCGCACGTCGTCGGGGTTCTCCGCCAGCATCGCCGCAGGCAGCGGCTTGCCCGCCACCACCTTGTAGCGACCGGAGTGCGCCTTCAGCGCGCGCACCGTCGCCACCAGGACCGCCGCATCGGGGCGGAGACCGGAGGTGCGGCACTTGATGTTGAAGAAGCGCTCGGCTCCCATGTCCGCGCCGAAACCCGCCTCGGTCACCACGTAGTCCGCGCAGCGGCTGGCGATCCGGTCGGCCACCACCGACGAATTGCCGTGCGCGATGTTGCCGAACGGGCCCGCGTGCACCAGGACCGGCGTGTTCTCGGTGGTCTGCATGAGGTTCGGCTTGATCGCCTCGCGCATGATCACCGCCATCGCCCCGCCCGCGCGCAGCTGCTCGGCGCTGACCGGCCGGCCGTCGCGGGTGTAGCCGACCACGATCCGGCCCAGCCGCTGCCGCATGTCCTGCAAGGACGTCGACAGCGCCAGCACCGCCATCACCTCGCTGGCCGCGGTGATGTCGAAACCGGTCTGCCGGGGCGTTCCGTCGACCCTGCCGCCGAGGCCGGTGACGATGTTGCGCAGGTCGCGGTCGTTGACGTCCAGCACCCGCCGCCAGGTGATCCGGTGCGGGTCGATGCCGAGCGAATTCCCCTTGTGCAGGTGGTTGTCCAGCATCGCGGCCAGCATGTTGTGCGCCGCGGTGACGGCGTGCATGTCGCCGGTGAGGTGCAGGTTCAGCGCCTCCATCGGCACCACCTGGCTGTAGCCGCCGCCGGCCGCGCCGCCCTTGATGCCGAACGTCGGGCCCATCGACGGCTGCCGGATCGCGACCGCGGAGCGCTTGCCGAGATGCCGCAGCGCCTGGCCGAGACCGACCGTCGTGGTCGTCTTGCCCTCGCCCAACGGGGTGGGCGTGATCGCCGAGACCACGACGTAGCGGGCCGTCGGCTCTTCGGGCAGCTCGTCGAGGGCCTCCAGGGAGATCTTCGCGACGCTGCGCCCGTACGGCTCGAGCAGGTGCGCGCCGATGCCCAGCTGCGCGGCGACCTCCTCCAGCGGCTTGAGTGCGGTGGCGCGGGAGATGTCCAGGTCGGAGGGGATGTTCATGCCGGTACCTCCCGCAATCTGGCGACCAGGTCGTGGCGCCACTGCAACGTCTTCGCGATCTCGTTGAAGGTGAAGAAGTGCCAGCCGGCGATGCCGTAGGAGGGGTCGACGAGGTGGGGGGAGAGCTCGTCGAACAACTCCTCCGGGGTGTACCGGGTCAGCAGCTTCGTCACCATGCCGTGCTGCTTGCGCAGGTACCGCATCGATTCGCCCAGCCCGATCTTCAGCGAGATCCGCAGCAACCGGTGCGCGTCCACCACGCCGGGCACCCCGACGTGGATCGGCAGCGACACCCCGCGGGCGCGCACCGCCTTCACCCAGGACGCCACGGTGTGCGGGTCGTAGCAGATCTGGGAGACGACGTAGTCGGCGTAGCGGGACTTCTCGTTCATGGCCCGGATCGCCGAGGCGTCGCAGATGAACGCGTGGCGTTCCGGGTAGCCGGTGATGCCCACCCGCGCCGGACGCCGCCCGAGCTCGTCCATCGCGCGCAGCATCGTCAGGGCGTCCGGGAACTCCCCGCGCGGTTCGGGGGAATCCCCGGCGATCGCGAACACCTCGGTGATGCCGAGCGCGTCGATGCGGTCCAGCAGGGCGGTCAGGTGCGCGCGGTCGCGGATCATCCGGGCGGCCAGGTGCGGCACCACGTGCAGGTCGCGCTCGCACAGCTGGGCGGCCAGGTCCATGGTCGCGTCCAGGCCCTTGTGCGGCGACGCCGTGACCGTCACGGTGGTCCCGTCCGGCAGCATTTCCGCTTGCGCGACAACACCTCTCAGCGGAATCACCTCGAACCGGGCGTGGTTCAAGGACTGCTCCAGAACTTCGGCGTTGGTCGTCATCGCAACCTCACCACCTCGTCCTGCCCGTGGTGTTGTTCGGCCTGGGCAGGTTCCCGTGAGTACTTTGGGTCGCTATAGCAGCCCAAAGTGCTCACGGGTCCGTGCCGCACTGCTGCGCCGGTCATGTCGATCAACCTCCCTGCGCAGTGCGGACCAGGGCCTTGGGGATGTCCTTGGTCGGGTCCAGGAACGGCTTCTCCACGACGACCGCCTCCTGCGGGCCGTGCTGGGTGTGCACCACGAGCTCGGTGCCCAGCTCCTCGTAGGCGATCGGCACCATGGCGTAGCCGATGTTGCGCTCCAGGCGCGGCGAGTAGCAGGCCGAGGTGACCTCGCCGATGCGCAGGCCGTGCGGGTCGTGCACGTCGAAGACGTCGACCATCTCGCCGTCGTTGAACGACCCCACGCCCGGTCCGCCGATCTCCACGCCGACCAGCTTGCGGCTGATCCCCTCGGCCTTGATCCGCTGCAGCGCGGCCTTGCCGACGAAGTCCGCCTCCTGGTCCAGGTCGACCATCCAGGTCTTCTCGAAGCCGTAGCCCACCTCGAACGGGTTGGTGTCGTAGGTGATGTCGCAGCCCCACGACAGGATCCCGGCCTCGATGCGCCGGATGTGGCACGGCCCGATCACCCGCATGCCGTGCGGTTCACCGGCGTCCCAGATCGCGTCCCACAGCTGCACGCCGTCGCGGCTGGCGTTGTGCAGGTAGATCTCGTAGCCCAGCTCGGCGGTGTAGCCGGTGCGCGAGACCACCACCTGCATGCCGTTCAGCTCGCGCTCGACCGCGTAGTAGTAGGGCACGTCCAGGATGGACTCGCCGAACAGGTCCACCATCACATCGCGCGACTTCGGGCCCTGGACCTGCACCGGTCCCACATCGGGCTCGCGGATCTGCACGTCCATCCCGAGGTTGTGCGCCAGGCCCTTGGCCCACAGCAGCACGTCGCTGTCGGCCAGCGACAGCCAGAAGTGGTTCTCGCCGAGCCGCAGCAGCACCGGGTCGTTGATGATGCCGCCGTCCTCGGCGGTGACGAACACGTACTTGCACTGCCCGACCTTGCACTTGGTCAGGTCCCGGGGCACCAGCATGTTGGTGAACTCGAACGCGTCGGGGCCGGTGATCTCCACCTGCCGCTCGACGCCGACGTCCCACAACGTCACGCCCTCCAGCAGCGCCCAGTACTCGCCGATCGGATCGCCGTAGTGCCGCGGGTGGTAGGTGTGGTTGTAGACGCTGTACAGGCCGACGCCGTGCCGCCGCGAGGCGTAGAAGAACGGCGACTTGCGGATTCGCGGGTAGAGCAGGACTCCGGGGTTCGGGTTGATGCTCATGGCTGGCTCCTAGAGGTCTCCTGTGGTGGGTAGCCGGGACCTGCACCGCGGGTCGGTCAGCACGGCCGGGCGTGTGGAGGTCTTGCGGGAATGTGCTGATCAGCAGCGCATTCTGATCATCTCGGGGTCGGACACGGGGTCAGCGGTGGCCGTCGCCGGATGCCGCTGGTCGAAGTAGGACACCCGCTCCGGGGTGCCCGGTCGGGCCGGCTCGGCGGGCAGCCGGGTGCGCCCCGGGCTGTCGTCGATGCTGCAGCCGGTGCTCGTGGTGGCCCCGACGGGTGCACCGTCGGAGAACACCGGCTCGGAACCCGACAACGCGGTGCCGTCGTCGATCGTCAGACGGCACAACCGCCGCCGCGGCGCGGTTTCCCGGCGTCGCAGCAGCGCGTCCCAGCCGATGAAGTCGCCCCCGTCGGTCTCGAGATCGGCTCCATCGGGATCGTGCAAGCTCCACATTTCCGCCCCCCAGGTCCGGTTTTCCTTCTCCAGCAAGTCCCACAACCGGCGGCCGAACTCCGCGGAGGCGCGGAGCTCCCAACCGAGACCGTCCATATAGGACAGACGCAGCACCTCGTGCGAGCCGACTTGGAAGGTCTCCCGGTCCAGCCGGGTCACCGCGATGTCCGCGCGGATCTCGGCCGCAGGCTTCAGCGGCAGCGTGCAGGTCGCGTAGCAGGGTGGCTGGTTGGTGGTCGGCCGCTGCAGCAGGTCGAGCGCACCGCGCTCGGTGACTTCCGCCCTGGCCAGGGAAGTCCTGTCGTACATCGCAACTCGCTCGCGGGTGGCCTGCTGTTCGGCGCCGGCGATCGGGGACCAGCGGCGCCCTGCCCACGGGTCAGGCTGAACGATGTACCGGCCTTCGACCAGGGACTTGTTGCTCTGATGTGGCCGCGCCCGGCCATCGGCTTCCAGCGGCCCTCGCTCGATCACGAGGACGAGGCGCGCAGGGTGGTGCGCGGTGCTGCATCCCGCGATGCCCGCGCCGACGAGGCGTACTTGGGCGCTGGAATCCATAGCTGCCGCCTTGTTGCGTCTACGACAACTCCCTGCGTCTACCGCAACAGTGCGCCTCCGGGAGGGTGCACGTCAAGGACACGTCGGGGCCAATTTGACCGTCGACCGGAACGGGGGCGAGTACCCCTTCGACGTCGACGAGCGGTGGCCCCTGGCTGGCCTGTCCGAGTGACGATCGACTCGAACGGACTAGTCCGAATTCCGTTCCTCCGGAAGGGAATCCGCCGCTCCGCAGGGCGATCAGCGCCCCGGTGATCGCCGGGATCCGGAGGTTCGGCGGTAGTCGATCAGGCCGCAGCGCGGAACAGGCGGTCGAGGCGGGCTCGTGTGACGTTCGCAACACTCTCCGTATTTGGCCGGATACGTTGCGGAGCCAGGGTGGGATGCGGAGAACGTGCTTGCCCTGCCTCGGCAAATCGCGTGCCGCTCAGATGGCTTGGCGGATGGACTGTTCGAAGTCGTCCACGTGGGCGACCGCGATGCGGTCGGCCCCGTCGGCGTCGGCGGCGATGATCGCCTTCAGCAGCTCCGAGTGCTCGGCGACGTGGTCCGAGACGTTCGGCAGGCGGTCGAAGAACAGGTGCCAGATCCGCAGGGCCAGGTTGTAGTACTGGCCGAGCGTGCCTTCCAGGTAGCGGTTGTGGGTGCAGTGGTAGATCGTCCGGTGCACCCGGGCGTCGACGTCCATGATCACCGACTGGTCGTTGCCCAGGTCCTCGGTCAGCGCGCGCAGCTCGTCCAGCTCGGACCGCTCGGCGTCGGTGGCGCGCTCGGCGGCGCGGCGCGCGGCGTGACCTTCCAGGCGGCGGCGCACGTCGGCGATCAGCGCGTGGTCGGTGATGTTGACCTCGGTGACGAAGGTGCCGCGGCGCGGGTAGATCGCCACCAGCGACTCGGCCTCCAGTCGCTTGATGGCCTCCCGGAAGGGGGTGCGGCCGATGCCGAGCTCACCGCTCAGCGGCTCCTCCTGGACGGGAGCGCCGGGTGGCAGCTGCAGGGTCAGGATCAGGTCGCGCAAGGTCAGGTAAGCGCGCTCGGCCTGCGAGGGCTGCTCTCCGGATCGGGAATTGACGGCTGCGGACACGTCTCGTAGCCTACCGCACAGACTGATATATCAGTTCGCCGAACACTTTCACTCCATCAGTCCCACTGGTCGCTCCCGTCTTTCGCGTTGGAGGTCGCGGTGGTTTCCACCCCCTTGCCCGAACCGCCGCCGAGGCTGTGGCGGACCCCGGAACCAAAGCGGCACTACGACGTGGTGATCGTCGGCTCCGGTGGTCACGGCCTGGCCACCGCCTACTACCTGGCCCGCAACCACGGCATCACCGACGTCGCGGTGCTCGAGCGCGGCTGGCTCGCCGGCGGCAACATGGCCCGCAACACCACGATCATCCGCTCCAACTACCTCTTCGACGAGAGCGCCAAGCTGTACAACCACGCGCTGGACCTGTGGGAGCAGCTGCCCGCCGAGCTGGAGTACGACTTCCTGCTCAGCCAGCGCGGGGTGCTCAACCTGGCGCACACCGAGCAGGAGGTCCGCGATTCGCGGCGGCGGGTGTTCGCCAACCAGCTCAACGGCGTCGACGCCGAATGGGTCGAGCCCGACGAGATCGCCGAGCTGTGCCCGATCCTCAACCTCTCCAGCGACGTCCGCTACCCCGTGCTCGGCGCGACCTTGCAGCGCCGCGGCGGGATCGCCAAGCACGACCACGTGGCCTGGGCGTTCGCGCGCAAGGCCGACGAGATGGGCGTGGACCTGATCCAGGGGTGCGAGGTGACGGGCTTCCAGCTCGACGGCGGTCGGGTCACCGGGGTGCAGACCTCGCTCGGCCCGATCGGCGCGGGTCGCGTCGCGCTCGCCGCGGCCGGCCGCACGTCGCTGCTCACCGATCAGCTCGGCCTGCGCCTGCCGCTGCAGAGCCATCCGCTGCAGGCGCTGGTGTCCGAGCTGCTGGAGCCGATCCACCCGTGCGTGGTGATGTCCAACCACGTGCACGTCTACTGCAGCCAGGCGCACAAGGGCGAACTGGTGCTGGGCGCGGGTGTCGACAGCTACAACGGTTACGGCCAGCGCGGTTCGGTGCACGTGATCGAGCAGCAGATGGCGGCGGCGCTGGAGCTGTTCCCGATCTTCGAGCGCGCCCACGTGATCCGGACCTGGGCGGGCACAGTCGACGTCACCCCCGACGCATCACCGATCATCGGGCCGACGCCGTACGAGAACCTCTACCTCAACTGTGGTTGGGGCACCGGAGGTTTCAAGGCGACACCAGGCGTGGGCTGGGTCTACGCGCACACCATCGCCACCGGCGAGCCGCACCCGATCAACGAGCCCTACGGCTTGGACAGGTTCACCACCGGCGCCCTCATCGACGAGCACGGCGCCGCCGCGGTGGCGCACTAGGTGTCCCCGCAAATTCCATTGAAATCGAACATCCGATTTCAATGGAATTTGCGTCAACGCGAAGGTCTTCCGCGAGTTTGGAGTTCCCGATGCTGTTGATCCACTGCCCCTGGTGCGGGGATCGGGACGAGACCGAGTTCCACTACGGCGGTCAAGCCCACGTCGACTTCCCCGAGGACCCCGCCGAGCTGGACGACGCGGCGTGGGCGGAATACCTCTTCGTCCGCGACAACCCGCGCGGGTTGTTCCACGAGCGCTGGGCGCACACCGCGGGCTGCCGCCGCTGGTTCAACGTCGTCCGCGACACCACGACCAACGAGATGCGTCCCGAGAAGGTGCTGCCATGACACGCCTGGCCGAAGGCGGTCGCATCGACCGCGCCCGCACCCTGCGGTTCACCTGCGACGGCATCGAGCTCACCGGCCACCCCGGCGACACGCTGGCCTCGGCGCTGCTGGCCAACGGCCGCATCGAGGTCGGCTCGTCGATCTACCGGGACCGGCCGCGCGGCATCCTCACCGCCGACGGCACCGAGCCGAACGCGCTGGTCCAGGTGCTCAGCGGCGGTCCGGAACCGATGGTGCCCGCCACCACCCTGGAGCTGCGCGACGGACTCCAGGTGGCGAGCCTGTCCGGGGTCGGCTGGCTCAGCAACGCGCCGGATCCCACGGTCCGCGACAAGAAGTACGTGCACGTCGACGTGGTCGTGGTCGGCGGCGGCCCGGCCGGGATCGCCGCCGCGCTGGCGGCCGGGCGCAGCGGCGCGCGGGTGATGCTGGTCGAGCAGGGCCGCCACCTCGGCGGATCGCTGCTCGACGGCGACGAGCGCATCGACGGGCGCGACGCGGGGGAGTGGATTTCCCGTGCCGCGAGGGAATTCGTGGACATGCCGGAGGTCCGGGTGCTGACCCGTTCCGCTGCGATCGGGTACTACGACCACGACTACCTGCTCGTCGCCGAGCGCCGGGGCGACCGCGAGCGGCTGTGGCACGTGCGGGCGCGGCGGGTGGTGCTGGCCACCGGGGCGACCGAACGTCCGATGGTCTTCGCCGACAACGACCGGCCGGGCATCATGCTCGCCTCGGCGGTGCGCACCTACCTCAAGCGCTTCGCGGTGCTGCCGGGTCAGGACGCCGTCGTGGTGACCACGTCCGACAGCGCCTACCTGACCGCCGCCGATCTCGTCGCGGCCGGCGCGCGAGTCCGCGCGGTGGTCGACACGCGACCGGAACCGCCGCAGCGGCTGGTCGACCTGGCGAATTCCTTGGGAGCACAGGTGTTCACCGGTTCCGCCGTCGTCGGGACCACCGGCGACCGGCGCATCACCTCGGCGCGCATCGCGGGCCTCGAGGGCGGCACGCCGGTCGACGTCGACTGCGATCTGCTGGCGGTGTGCGGCGGGTGGAACCCCGCGGTGCAGCTCTACAGCCAGGCAGGCGGCTCGCTGCGCTGGGACCGGCTGGTGGCGGGGTTCGTGCCGGAGCAGGAACCCGGGCGCCCCAAGGTGGTCGGGTC
>NZ_JBEOVY010000120.1:0-20048 GCF_040295745.1 Saccharopolyspora sp. NPDC002686 | reverse complement strand
GCCGCCGCTGGGGTAGCCGTGGACCAGGTACACCACGGGGTAGCGATCGCGGGCGTGCGCCGGGTCGTCGTAGCCGGGATCAGCCCTGCTGGACCGGGTTGGTCAAGGTGCCGAGGCCGTCGATGGAGACCGAGACCTTCTGACCCGCCTGCATCGGGCCGACGCCCGCCGGGGTGCCGGTGAGGATCACGTCACCGGGCAGCAGGGTCATCACGCGCGAGATCCACGACACCAGCGCGCCGACGTCGTGCAGCAGCAGCGAGGTGCGCGAGTTCTGCTTGAGCTCGCCGTCCAGCTCGGTGCGGATCGCCAGGTCGGCCGGGTCGACGCTGGTGTCGATCCACGGGCCCAGCGGGCAGAACGTGTCGTAGCCCTTGGCGCGGGTCCACTGGCCGTCGGCCTGCTGCTGGTCGCGCGCGGTGACGTCGTTGGCGATCGTGTAGCCGAGCAGGACCTCGGTGCCGCGCGCTTCCGGCACGTCCTTGCACGGCTGGCCGACGACCGCGGCCAGCTCGCCCTCGAAGTCCACCCGCTCGGAGTTCGGGGGCAGCTTGATGGGCATGTTCGGGCCGATCACCGAGGTGTTCGGCTTCATGAAGATCACCGGGTTCGCCGGCGGCTCACCGCCCATCTCCCGGGCGTGCTCGGCGTAGTTCTTGCCGATGCAGATGACCTTCGTGGGCAGGATCGGGGCGAGCAGCCGGACATCGCCCATCGGCCACTTGCGCCCGGTGAAGGTGGGGTCGCCGAAGGGGTGCTGGTCGATCTCGACCGCGAGCACCTTCTCCTGCGGCGCAGCCGGATCCGGCTCCAGTGCCACGAAGGACACCCCGTCGGAGTGGGCGACACGTGCCAAGCGCAAGACGAACCTCCGCGATCAACTGTGGACTTCCGACTCGAAAGCCTATCTCCGAACCCCACCACCAGCTCCAGCGGCGGAACCCGGAGCCCGGTCCCCCGCGAATTCCGTCGAGGGTTTTCCATCCTCGTCCTGCGTGGCGGTGCGGGTAGCGGAACCTCAGCGCCCGCCTGGACTCCGGGTGCCCGACTTGATGTATGCCAATACACGGCAGTCGAGCCGTCCTCGCCAGGCGAACGCTGAGAACCCGCGGCGGCGCAAGCGCCGAGGGTGGGCTATGCGCCTGCGGCGCATGCGACCCTCACCGCACGGTGCCGGTCATGCCTCGCGGTCACAGACCGCACCTGATGCAATTTCAATGGAAATTGGACGTCCGATTTCCATGGAATTTGCGGCGCACGTCACGTCGAAGCGGTCAGCGGGAGGCGGTGGGCTTGCGGGAGGCCTTGTAGACCAGGGCGTCGCAGAGGGCCAGCCAGCTGGCTTCGACGATGTTGGCGTGGACGCCGACGGTGGTCCACTCCTCCTCGCCGTCGCGGGACTCCACCAGCACCCGGGTCACCGCGTCGGTACCGGGGGCGTCGGTGAGGATGCGGACCTTGTAGTCGGCCAGCTCCACCGATTCCAGCCACGGCAGGTGCGGGACGAGCGCTTCGCGCAGCGCCGCATCCAGCGCGTTGACCGGGCCGTTGCCCTCCGCGGTCGCGATGACCCGCTGCCCCGCCACGCGCACCTTCACGGTGGCCTCCGCGATCACCTCGCCGTCGGAGCGGTGGTCGAGCACCACGCGGTAGGACTCCAGCTCGAACGGTGCTTCCACCGGTTCGGCACCGGCCGCGGTGACCATCTCGCGCCGCAGCAGCAGTTCCAGCGAGGCGTCCGCGGCTTCGAACGACCAGCCGCGCGCTTCGAGCTCCTTGACCCGGCGAACCGCGCCGGTGACCGCATCCGGCGCCGACGACAGGTCGAGACCGAGTTCAGCGCCCTTGAGCTCCAGGCTCGCGCGCCCGGCCATCTCGGTGACCAGCACCCGCATACCGTTGCCCACCACGGCCGGATCGATGTGGTTGTACAGCTCGGGGTCCACTTTGATCGCGCTCGCGTGCAGACCCGCCTTGTGCGCGAAGGTCGACTGCCCCACGTACGCCTGGTGCGTGTCCGGCGCCAGGTTGGCGATCTCGGCGAGCGCGTGGGAAGTCCGGGTGAGCTCGCGCAGCTTTCCCTCCGGCAACACGGGCATCTCGAGCTTCACGCCCAGATTCCCCAGCACCGCGAACAGATCCGCGTTGCCGGCCCGCTCGCCGTAGCCGTTGGCGGTGCACTGCACGTGCGTGGCACCGGCCTGCACCGCGGCGACGCTGTTGGCGACCGCGCAGCCGGTGTCGTCCTGGCAGTGGATCCCGAGGCGGAATCCCGTGCGCGCAACGACTTCCCCGACCGTCTCGGCGAGCTGCAGCGGCAGCTGACCGCCGTTGGTGTCGCACAGCACCACGACGTCCGCGCCGGCCTCCACAGCGGATTCCAGCACGCGCAGCGAGGTGTCCGGGTCGAACGCGTAACCGTCGAAGAAGTGCTCGGCGTCGAGGAACACGCGACGCCCCTCGCCGACGAGGTGGCGCACCGTGTCGGCCACCATCGCGCAGTTCTCGGCGACATCGGTGCGCAGAGCCCGTTCGATGTGCCTGCGGTCCGATTTGGCCACCAAGGTCACCACCGGGGCGCGGGAGTCCAGCAGTGCCCGGACCTGCGGATCTTCGTCCACTTTGGCCCCGGCCCGGCGGGTCGAGCCGAACGCGACCAGCGCGGCGTGCCGGAGTTCGAGCTCGCCTTCGGCGGCGCGGTGGAAGAACTCGGTGTCCTTGGGGAGCGCGCCCGGCCAGCCACCTTCGACGAAGCCGACGCCGAGCGAGTCCAGCAGCCGCGCGACGGCGAGCTTGTCGGTCACCGAGTAGGAAATGCCCTCGCGCTGCGCGCCGTCCCGCAAGGTCGTGTCGTACACGTGGAATTCGTCGCCCAGAGGGGTTCCGGCCGGAGTCGTGCGGGTCACTGGATCTTCTCCCGATGGCGTCGGAGTTGGGTGGGTGCGGCGGGCGCAGGCAACAAAAAAGACCCCCCGCAGGGATGCGAGAGGTCAGCGCGCCGGGGTGCGGAGTCGTCTACCCGGCGCGCTCGCCAATAATGATCACACTGCGGAAAGCCACGTCCCCATGCTGCCACAACGCACCACGCGACCACCAGCTGATCACAACTTCCCACCATCCGGACAGGCGCCCGATGCCCGGATCCGGCCGGGACGGACTGCAGTTTCAATTGAAACTGCAGATCCCACCCACGGCGGACCACAGTTTCAATTGAAACTGCGGATCCACGACACTCGATCGGGGGAACGAAAAAGGCGCCCCCGGAGGGACGCCTTCTTCGTCGCGATCGATCACGCCTGGGGCGCGACCTCCCGCGAGGAGACCAGGGCCGCGAGGCGGTCGCCGATGGCGAAGGTCGCCCCCGGCGCCGAGTGGTCGCGGGTCGCCAGGTCGAACGCGACCGACGCCTCGACGCGCTTGGCCGCCTCCGACATCCCCACGTGGTCGAGGAGCATGGCCACCGACAGCACCGCGGCCGTCGGGTCCGCCACGCCCTGCCCGGCGATGTCCGGAGCGCTGCCGTGCACCGGCTCGAACATGCTCGGGTTGCGGCGGGTGGCGTCGATGTTGCCGCTCGCGGCGAGCCCGATGCCACCGGTGACCGCACCGGCCAGGTCGGTGATGATGTCGCCGAACAGGTTGTCGGTGACGATCACGTCGAACCGGCTCGGGTCGGTGACCATGTGGATGGTCGTGGCGTCCACGTGCTGGTAGGCGACGGTGACGTCCGGGTACTGCAGCGAGACCTCCTCCACCACGCGCGACCACAGCGAGCCGGCGTGGGTGAGCACGTTGGTCTTGTGCACCAGCGTCAGGTGCTTGCGCGGCCGGGAGGCCGCGCGGGCGAACGCGTCGCGCACCACGCGCTCCACGCCGAACGCGGTGTTGATGCTGACCTCGGTGGCGATCTCGTGCGTGGTGTCCTTGCGCAGCAGGCCGCCGTTGCCCGCGTACGGGCCCTCGGTGCCTTCGCGCACGACGACCATGTCGATCTCACCGGGGTCGGCCACCGGGCTCTTCACGCCCGGGTACAGCCGCGCCGGGCGCAGGTTCACGTGGTGGTCGAGCTCGAAGCGCAACCGCAGCAGCAGACCGCGCTCCAGGATGCCGCTGGGCACCGAGGGGTCGCCCACGGCGCCGAGCAGGATCGCGTCGTGCTGCCTGAGTTCCCCGAGGACCGATTCGGGAAGCAGTTCTCCCGTCGAGTGCCAACGCGCGGCGCCGAGGTCGTATCGAGTGATCTCGGTATCCGGTACGACTTCACCCAGGACCTTGAGTGCCTCGGCAATCACTTCCGGCCCGATCCCGTCACCGGGGATCACAGCGAGCCGCATCTACACACCTCCCGAGAACCACCCCGAACTGCGGGGCTCGAACTGTTGAGCCGAAGGCTACCGGCACGAACGTGGACAGCGGCATGCCGGGCCCACCAAGTGGATGAACCTTCCCGAACTGTGGGACACCCGAAAGAGTGAAACGACCTTGGAGTCCTGGTCCGACGCTGAGGACGTCCCACAACGCGGAACGCACACAGGTTCACCCAACCGTGCAGTAACAGGCACAACCGGCCCAACGCAGACGCGGGGTGCGCCGGTTCCGGCACACCCCGCGTCTGGGCCCTTGGGGACTTACTCGAACGTCACCGTGCGAACGATGCGGGCGCCGACGGCGGCACCGATCGGCTCCAGCACGCCCGGCTCGACCGGACGGTCCACGCGCAGCAGCATGATCGCGTCGGAGCGCTCGGTGGTCTGGCTGACGGTGGCCGCCTCGATGTTCACGCCGACCTCGCCGAGCAGCGTGCCGACCTTGCCCATCACGCCCGGGCGGTCCGGGTACTCCAGCAGCAGCACGTTGCCCTCGGCCCGCAGGTCGAAGTGGCGGCCGTTGACCTCCACCAGCTTCTCGACCAGGTTCGAGCCCGACAGCGCACCCGAAACCCGCGCGGTGCGGCCGTCGGCGAGCCCGGCGCGCACGGTCACCACGCTGCGGTGGTTCGGGCTCTCCGGCGAGGTCACGACCTCGACCTGCACGCCCAGGTCCTCGGCCAGCTGCGGGGCGTTGACGAAGGTGACCTGGTTCTCCACCGCACCGGCGAACACGCCGCGCAGCGCCGCGAGCTGCAGCACCGAGACGTCCTCGGCGGCGAGCTCACCGCGCGCCTCGACGGTCACCGAGCTCGGGGTGGTGCCCAGCAGCGCGGCCAGCAGCTGGCCGAGCTTCTGGGTCAGCGACAGGTACGGCTGGACCTCTTCGCCGACCGCGCCGCCCTGCACGTTGACCGCGTCCGGCACGAACTCGCCGCGCAGCGCCAGCCGCACCGAGCGGGCCACGTCGGTGCCCGCGCGGTCCTGCGCTTCCGCGGTGGAGGCGCCCAGGTGCGGGGTGACGACCACGTTGTCCAGCTCGAACAGCGGGCTCTCGGTGGTCGGCTCGGTCTTGAACACGTCGATGCCCGCGCCGCCGATCTGGCCGTTGCGCAGCGCGTCGACCAGCGCGTCCTCGTCGATCAGGCCACCGCGGGCGGCGTTGACGACCAGCAGCCCGGGCTTGGCCTTCTTCAGCTCCTCGGCGCCGATCAGGCCCAGCGTCTCAGCGGTCTTGGGCAGGTGGATGGAGATCGCGTCGGCGCGGGCGAGCAGCTCCTCCAGCGACACCAGCTCGATGCCCAGCTGCGCGGCGCGAGCGGCCGAGACGTAGGGGTCGTAGGCGATCAGCTTGGTGCCGAACGCGGCCACCCGCTGCGCGAACAGCTGGCCGATCTTGCCCAGGCCCACCACGCCGACGGTCTTGCCGTTGAGCTCGACACCGGTGTAGGAGCTGCGCTTCCACGCGCCGCCCTTGAGGCTCGCGTCGGCCTGCGGGACGTTGCGGGCCAGCGACAGCAGCAGCGCCATCGCGTGCTCGGCGGCCGAGACGATGTTGGAGGTGGGAGCGTTGACCACCATGACGCCGCGCTCGGTGGCGGCCGGTACCTCGACGTTGTCGAGGCCGACCCCGGCGCGGGCGACGACCTTGAGCTTCTTCGCCGCGGACAGCACCTCGGCGTCGACCTTGGTGGCGGAACGGACCAGCAGCGCGTCGGCCTCGGCAACGGCGTCGAGCAGCGCGGGCCGGTCCGTACCGTCCACGTTGCGGATCTCGACACCGTCTCCCAGCGCGTCGATCACGGACGGAGCCAGCTTCTCGGCGATCAGGACGACAGGACGGCTTGCGTTGGTCACGGGCGAACTCCAGTAGGAAGATCACGGTCGGCACGACGATGTGCCCGGACGAATGGCGAGTTTAACGGGAGATTGAGAAAGAGTTCACAAGGGTGTAGCCCGGATCACCGGTTTTCCGACCACTCATCCGAGAACCCGCCTGACCAGCATTGTCGCAGATCAATCCGGGTGTGAAAAAAGGAGGGCGCGAGCCCGACGGGGCTAATTGCCACCAAATCGGACTAGTGGTTCTGGATGCGACGTCGCACTCGAGCGCAGTGGGCGGGTTCTCAGACGTCTTCCCGGCGACGAGAAGGCGCCTGAGGTTTCCGCGGATCGTTCACGGCTCGTCGAACTCGCCGTCCTTGGCGCCGGCGACGAAGGCGTCCCACTCCTCCGGGGTGAACACCAGGACCGGCCCTTCCGGGTCCGCACCGTTGCGCATGCCGATGTAGCCGTCGACGAACGCGATCTCCACGCCGGGCTCGTCGGGGTCGTCGGTGCTGGTGATCCACTCGGCGGTGGAGAAGTCCAGCCGGTCGCGGATGTGCGCCTTGTCGTCGACGATCTCGTTCTCACTCACGATCCGCACTGTATCCCTCACGCACAGCCGCGAAACGCCCCCCAGCAGGGGGAATTTCCGCAGGTTTACGAACAGCGCGCGGCCCGGTGTCCCTTGTGGGGGCACCGGGCCGCGCACATCGGCGGAACGCGCGGATGGGCGCGCAGCCGAAGCTTTTCGCCTGCCTAGATCACTTGTTGGTCCAGGACATCAGGGCGCGGAGCTTCTTGCCGACCTCTTCGATCTGGTGGGCGTTGCCCTCGGCCTGCAGCTTGGTGAAGTTCGGGCGACCGGCCTCGTCCTCGGCCACCCACTCCTTGGCGAAGGTGCCGTCCTGGATCTCGCCCAGGACCTTGCGCATCGACTCCTTGACGTGGGCGTCGATGACGCGCGGGCCGCGGGTCAGGTCGCCGTACTCAGCGGTGTCGCTGCAGGAGTAGCGCTGGCCGGCGATGCCGCCCTCCCACATCAGGTCGACGATCAGCTTGAGCTCGTGCAGCACCTCGAAGTAGGCGATCTCCGGCTGGTAGCCCGCCTCGACCAGGGTCTCGAAACCGGCCTGGACCAGCGCGGAAGCACCACCGCAGAGGACGGCCTGCTCACCGAACAGGTCGGTCTCGGTCTCCTCCTTGAAGGTGGTCTTGATGACGCCGGCGCGGGCACCACCGATGGCCGCGGCGTAGGACAGCGCCAGCGCCTGGGCGTTGCCGGAGGCGTCCTGCTCGACGGCGATCAGGCACGGAACGCCCTTGCCGTCGACGAACTGGCGGCGGACCAGGTGGCCCGGGCCCTTCGGGGCGACCATCGCGACGTCCACGTCGGCCGGCGGCTGGATCAGGCCGTAGCGGATGTTGAAGCCGTGGCCGAAGAACAGCGCGTCGCCCTGCTTGAGGTTCGGCGCGATGTCGTTGGCGTAGATCTCGCGCTGCTTGGTGTCGGGCGCCAGGATCATGATCAGGTCGGCTTCGGCGGAGGCCTCGGCCGGGGTCAGCACCTTCAGGCCCTCCTCCTCGGCCTTGGCGCGCGACTTGGAGCCCTCCGGCAGACCGATCCGCACGTCGACGCCCGAGTCCCGCAGGCTCAGCGCGTGGGCGTGGCCCTGGCTGCCGTAGCCGATGACGGCGACCTTGCGCCCCTGCACGATGCCCAGGTCGGCGTCCGCGTCGTAGAAGATTTCAACTGCCATGGGAATTCAGCGTTTCCTTTCGGATTTTCGACCTGCTTCGAAGCGGCGAAGCCGCTTGGCCTCACCCTCGCAACCTGCACCGCCGCGGGTTCTCAGACGTCGTCTGGCGAGGACAGCCCCAGCGCTGTGTATTGGTCATACATGAGTCGGGGATCCCGCAGCCAGACGGCGTCTGAGGTTCCGCTACCGGCACCGCTACGCAGGACGGCTCCGCAGATCTTCAATTTTTTCGGCCTGTGGCGGGGGTTTATCGCACTGCTGTGGCCGTGATGGAGCGGGGGCCACGACCGATCGCGATCGTTCCCGACTGCACCATCTCGCGGACGCCGTAGGGTTCCAGCATTCGCAGCAATGCGTCGAGCTTATCGGCGGTACCCGTCGCCTCGATGGTCAGTGCCTCAGGCGAGACGTCCACCACCTTCGCGCGGAACAGCTGCACGGTCTCCAGGACCTGGCTGCGCACCGAGGCGTCGCCGCGGACCTTGACCAGCAGCAGTTCCCGCTGGACCGCCACCTCCGGTTCCAGCTCCACGATCTTGATCACGTTGACCAGCTTGTTGAGCTGCTTGGTGACCTGTTCGAGCGGCTGCTCGTTGACCGCGACCACGATCGTCATCCGGGAGATCTCCGGGTGCTCGGTCGGGCCGACGGCGAGCGACTCGATGTTGAAGCTGCGGCGGGAGAACAGCCCGGCCACGCGGGCCAGGGCGCCCGGAACGTTCTCCACCAGCACGCTGAGCGTGTGTCGACTCATCGCCCGCTCACTCCTCGTCCTCGAAATGCGGGCGGCTGTCGCGCGCCGCCATGATCTCGTCGTTGCTGGTCCCGGCGGCCACCATCGGCCAGACCTGGGCGTCCGCGCCCACCACGAAGTCGATCACGACGGGGCGGTCGTTGATCTCCATCGCCCGCTGGATGACGCTGTCGACGTCCTCCTTGGACTCGCAGCGCAGGCCGGCGCAGCCGTAGGCCTCGGCGAGCAGCTTGAAGTCCGGGATGCGGTGCTTGTGGGTGCCGAGGTCGCTGTGCGAGTAGCGCTCGGCGTAGAACAGGTTCTGCCACTGGCGGACCATGCCGAGGTTGCCGTTGTTGATGACGGCGACCTTGATCGGCAGGTCTTCGATGGCGCAGGTGGCCAGTTCCTGGTTGGTCATCTGGAAGCAGCCGTCGCCGTCGATGGCCCACACGACCTTGTCCGGCTCACCGGCCTTGGCGCCCATCGCGGCCGGAACCGCGTAGCCCATGGTGCCCAGACCGCCGGAGTTCAGCCAGGTGCGCGGGTTCTCGTACTTGACGAACTGCGCGGCCCACATCTGGTGCTGGCCGACGCCGGCCGCGTAGATGGCCTCCGGCCCGGCGATCGCGCCCAGCCGCTCGATGACGTACTCCGGCGACAGGCTGCCGTCGCCGGGCCACTCGTAGCCCAGCGGGAACCGGTCGGTCCAGTCGTTGAGCTGCTCCCACCAGGCGGTCAGGTCCGCCGTGCCGTGCTCGGTGGTGGCGGTGGCGACCGCGTCGATCAGCTCGGCGAGCACGTCCTTGCAGTCGCCGACGATCGGCACGTCCGCGTGGCGGTTCTTGGAGATCTCCGCCGGGTCGATGTCGGCGTGCACGACCTTCGCCTCGGGCGCGAACGACGACAGCTGGCCGGTGACCCGGTCGTCGAAGCGGGTGCCCATCGCGATCAGCAGGTCGGCGCGCTGCATCGCGGTGACCGCGGCGACCGTGCCGTGCATGCCGGGCATGCCCAGGTGCTGGGGGTGCGAGTCGGGGAACGCGCCGCGCGCCATCAGCGTGGTGACGACGGGGATCCCGGTGCGCTCGGCCAGTTCGCGCAGTTCGGCGTGCGCGTCGGCCTTGATCACGCCACCGCCGACGTAGAGCACCGGGCGCTGCGCCTCGGTGATCATCTTGGCGGCCTCGCGGACCTGCTTGCCGTGCGGCTTGCTGGTCGGCTTGTAGCCGGGCAGCTTCATCTCCGGCGGCCAGGAGAACGAGGTGGCGGCCTGCTGGACGTCCTTGGGGATGTCGACCAGCACCGGACCCGGGCGACCGCTGGCGGCGATGTAGAACGCCTCGGCGATGGTGCGCGGGATGTCCTCGGCCTTGGTGACCAGGAAGTTGTGCTTGGTGATCGGCAGCGTGATGCCGCAGATGTCGGCTTCCTGGAAGGCGTCGGTGCCGATCAGCGCGGTGCTCTGCTGACCGGTGATGGCCACCACCGGCACCGAGTCCATGTGCGCGTCGGCCAGCGCGGTGACGAGGTTGGTCGCACCGGGGCCGGAGGTGGCCATGCAGACCCCGACCTTGCCGGTGGCCTGGGCGTATCCGGTCGCCGCGTGCCCCGCGCCCTGCTCGTGCCGGACCAGCACGTGCCGGACCTTCTGCGAGTCGAGCAGCGGGTCGTAGGACGGGAGGATGGTGCCGCCCGGAATGCCGAAAACGATCTCGCAGCCCACGGATTCCAGGGAACGCACGAGTGCCTGCGCACCGGTGACCTTCACTGGGGCACCGCTGGGCGGTGCGGGTTTCGGGCGGCGTCCAGGCGGGGGCGCCGGGACCGGATTCTGCCTGGTGTTGGCGCTGGTCATCGGGTCTGCCTCAAGGTCGGTAGGTTGGGCTGGACACGAAAAAACCCCCGCGGACCACAAATGGCCCCACGAGGGTTGGCGCGTCGACGCTGCGAACTTCCTAGGCGTCGACGCGCCGGGGAAGTACGAGAATGTCGTGCAGTCGCAGCATGGCTTGGACGTTAATCGGCGCGACCCGTTCTGTCAAACAATGCGGGACAGTTTTCCCGCATGCTGGACTCCCGATTTCCGCCCGGAACACCATCGCCGCAGCTCAGATGTGTTCCAACTGCTCGCAGTGTGACACACAACGCGCCCGGTCGGGGCATATGCCGTCCACCGAGCAGGACCTTGGCGGGGCTCCGACCGCAGGTGAGACCATCGATGGCGTGAGCGAGACCCCCCAGCAGCAGCCCGAGCAGCCCGAGGACGACCAGGTCGCCGAGACCCCGGCGAGCTCCGAGCAGCCGAAGCAGCCCGAGCTCCCGAAGTCGCTGACCTTCCGGATCACCCCGGTGTCGCAGCTCGCGGTGCTCGCCATCCTCGTCTGCGCCACCCCGCTGGCCTGGGCCGCGTACCCGTGGGGCCTGCTGGTCTACCTGATCCCGCTGGGCCTGTCCTGGTGGATCGTGCGCACCCGCACCACGGTGAGCCCGGAGCGCGTCGCGGTGCGCACCGCGTTGAGCGGTGACCGGTTCGACTGGGACGAGGTCGTCTCGCTGCACCTGGACGAGAAGCGCTGGCTCAAGGCGGTCCTGACCTCCGGCAAGGAGATCACGCTGCCCGCGGTGCGGGTGCGCGACCTGCCCCGCTTGTCCGTGATGAGCGGTGGGCGCCTGCCCAACCCGGAATCGCAGGAGTAATCTCGGCGGCACCGCCACTCCCCGCGCCCACAAGGTGCGTCCCTTCGGCGACGGGTGTTTCCAGCGGAAGTCGCCGCGCGCGTTCCCGTTGAGACCACCGAACACCCGCGCCGGGTGAAATGCGTTGCTCTTCCCGAACGAGAAGGTGGATATGCCTCAGCTGCGCTCTCGTACTACTACCCATGGACGCAATGCCGCGGGCGCCCGATCGCTTTGGCGTGCCACCGGCATGACCGACGACGACTTCGGCAAGCCGATCGTCGCGATCGCCAACTCCTACACCCAGTTCGTGCCCGGGCACGTGCACCTGCGCGACCTCGGCGACGTGGTGGCCGAGACGATCCGCGAAGCGGGCGGCGTGCCCCGGGAGTTCCACACCATCGCGGTCGACGACGGCATCGCCATGGGCCACAGCGGCATGCTCTACTCCCTGCCCTCGCGCGAGCTGATCGCCGACTCGGTGGAGTACATGGTCAACGCGCACAAGGCCGACGCGCTGGTGTGCATCTCCAACTGCGACAAGATCACCCCGGGCATGCTCAACGCCGCGATGCGGCTGAACATCCCGACGGTGTTCGTCTCCGGCGGTCCGATGGAGGCCGGCAAGGCCGTCGTGGTCGAAGGCGTCGCGCAGGCCCCCACCGACCTGATCACCACCATCGCCGCCTCCGCCAACTCCGCGGTCGACGACGACGGGCTCAGCGAGGTGGAGCGCTCCGCGTGCCCGACCTGCGGCTCCTGCTCGGGCATGTTCACCGCGAACTCCATGAACTGCCTGACCGAGGCGCTCGGCCTGGCGCTGCCCGGCAACGGCTCGACGCTGGCCACGCACGCCGCGCGCCGCGCGCTGTTCCAGGAGGCCGGCCGGACCGTCGTGCGCATCGCCAAGCGCTACTACGGCGAGGACGACGAGTCGGTGCTGCCGCGGTCGGTCGCGAACAAGAAGGCGTTCGAGAACGCCATGGCGCTGGACATGGCGATGGGCGGCTCGACCAACACGGTGCTGCACACGCTGGCCGCCGCGATCGAGGGCGAGGTCGACTTCGACCTGGACGACATCGCCGAGACCAGCCGCCGGGTGCCGTGCCTGTCGAAGGTCAGCCCGAACTCCGACTACCACATGGAGGACGTGCACCGGGCCGGCGGGATCACCGCGATCATGGGGGAGCTGGACCGCGCGGGTCTGCTGCACCGCGACGTCTCCTCGGTGCACAGCTCGAGCCTGACCGAGTGGCTGTCCAAGTGGGACATCCGCGGGGAATCCCCGTCGCCGGAGGCCATCGAGCTGTTCCACGCCGCGCCGGGCGGGGTGCGCACCACGAAGGCGTTCTCCACCGAGAACCGCTGGTCCTCTTTGGACACCGACGCGGCGGGCGGCTGCATCCGCGACGTCGAGCACGCCTACACCGCCGACGGCGGGCTGGCCGTGCTCAAGGGCAACCTCGCCGAAGAGGGCGCGGTGGTCAAGACCGCGGGCGTCGAGGAGGACCTCTGGTACTTCCAGGGCCCGGCGCGCGTGCTGGAGAGCCAGGAGCAGGCCGTGTCGGCGATCCTGAAGAAGGAGATCCAGCCCGGCGAGGTGCTGGTGATCCGCTACGAAGGCCCCTCCGGCGGCCCCGGCATGCAGGAGATGCTGCACCCGACGGCGTTCCTGAAGGGCTCCGGTCTGGGCAAGAAGTGCGCGCTGATCACCGACGGCCGGTTCTCCGGCGGTTCGTCGGGCCTGTCGATCGGCCACATCTCCCCCGAGGCGGCCAACGGCGGCGCGATCGGTCTGGTGGAGGACGGCGACCAGATCCTGATCGACGTCCGCGAGCGCAAGCTGGAACTGCTGGTCTCCGACGAGGTCCTGGCCGAGCGCCGGGCCAAGATGGACGCCAGCGAGCAGCCGTGGCAGCCGGTGGGCCGCGAGCGCCAGGTCACGGCGGCGCTGCGCGCCTACGCCCGCCTCGCCACCTCCGCCTCCTACGGCGCGGTCCGCGACGTCAACAAGTAACCGCCCGCACGAAGAACGGGCCCGCATCTGCTCGATGCGGGCCCGTTCTCACGTTTTCGGGAACTAGTGTTGACGCGGAGTCCCAGGAGGTGGCGGGTCGTGTCGGACGAGATCAGCGCGCTGGTGGCCGCGGCGCAGGGCGGCGATCAGGTCGCGTTCGGCGAGTTGACCGGGCGCTACCGCCGGGAGCTGCAGGTGCACTGCTACCGGATGCTCGGCTCGTTCGACGACGCCGAGGACGTCGTCCAGGAGGCGCTGCTGCGGGCGTGGCGGCGCCGCGAGTCCTACGAGGGCCGTTCGACGTTCCGCGCCTGGCTGTACAAGATCGCCACCAACGCGTGCCTCGACCTGATCGACCGGAACAAGCGGGTGGCCGGCCCCTACCGGGTTCCGCCGCTGGCCGGAGCGGGGTCGCCGCCGATCGAAGTTCCCTGGCTGCAACCGGTTCCGGACCACCTGCTGGAACCGGTCGCCGACGCCGAGCAGGAGCCCGCCGCGGTGGCGGTCGCGCGGGAGACCGTCGAGCTCGCGTTCCTGGCCGCGATCCAGCAGCTGCCAGCCCGGCAGCGGGCCGTGCTGATCACCCGCGACGTGCTGGGCTGGCCCGCCACCGAAACCGCGGCGCTGCTGGGGACAAGCGTCGCCTCGGTGAAGAGCGCGTTGCAGCGGGCGCGGGCGACGTTGAAGCAGCAGCTTCCCCGCAACCGGGACGACTGGACGCAGTCCGCGGAACCGAGCGCCGATGAGCGCGCACTGGTGCGGCAGTACGTCGAAGCGCACCAGCAGGCCGACCTGGACGCCCTCGCCGGACTGCTCGCCGAGGACGTGCGGCAGACGATGCCGCCGCACCCGGCCTGGCTGGTCGGCCGCGACCCGCTGCTCGACTTCGCCCGGCAGGTCTTCGACCGCGATTCGCAGTGGTACCTCGGCGCGTGGCGCAGCGTGCCGACCAGCGTGAACCGGCAGCCCGCCGTCGCGCACTACGTCCAGCGCCCGACCGCCGAGCACACTCGCGACCTCGCCGGGGAGTTCCGCGCGCAGGTGCTCGACGTGCTGCGCGTCGACGACGGCCGGATCACCGCGATCACCTCGTTCGAACCGCGCTGGTTCGCCGCGGCCGGCCTGCCGCTGGTGCTGCCGCCGAACTGATCTCCGCCGCACCGATTCCTTTTCCGCCGAGGGGCCGTCACACGAGCAGAAGACGGCACCGGGGACGGAGAAGACATGAGCACCACGAAACACGCAGTCCGCTCGCACGACGGCACCGAGGTCGCGTTCGAGGAATCCGGCAGCGGCCCGGCGGTCGTCCTGGTGTCCTCGGCGCTGGCCGACCGGTCCGACGCCCGCAAGCTCGCCGCCCTGCTGGCCGAGCACTTCACCGTCATCAACTACGACCGGCGCGGCCGGGGCGCGAGCGGCAACGCGGCGGACTACGCGGTCGAGCGCGAGATCGAGGACATCGCAGCGCTGATCGAGCACGCCGGTGGTTCGGCCTCGCTGTTCGGCAGTTCCTCCGGCGCGGTGCTCGCATTGCGCGCCGCGGCCGAGCTCGACGTCGAACGGCTGGCTGTTTACGAGCCGCCGTTCGTGGTCGAGAAGGGAGATTTCGGCCCGCCGTGGGACTTCGCGCGGCACATCGACGCACTGCTCGCCGATGACCGGCGCGGCGCGGCCGTCAAGTACTTCATGACCAAGGCGCAGGGCATGCCCGGGTTCGTGGTCGCCATGATGCGGCTGATGCCCGGCGTGTGGTCCGGCCTCAAGGCGATGGCGCACACGCTGCCCCACGACATCGCGGTGATGGGTGACTCCCAGCAGGGCGAACCGCTCAAGGCCGAGGAGTGGTCGACGGCTTCGCCCGCTCTCGTGCTGACCGGCGGCAAGAGCCCGGCCGGGTTCCACAGCGCGGCCCGCGCCATCGCCGAAGTGCTGCCCACCGCCGAGCACCGCACGTTGCCCGGTCTCAACCACGGCGCCGTGATGATGGCGCCCGCCGAGCTCGCCGCGCCGATCGTCGAATTCCTGCGCGGCTGACCGATTCCGATTTCCCGTTGAAAGGCGGAAAGCACCGTGGACGACACCATTCGCGGCCTCGACCGGCTCGTCGGCACCTGGCGGGTGAGCGGCGGCGCCACCGGCCAGGTCACCTACTCGTGGTTGCCGGGCGAGCACTTCCTGCACCAGGAGATCGACATCGAGCAGGACGGGCACCGGGTGCGCGGCATCGAGATCATCGGCCGCGAGAAGCCCTTCGGGGCCACCGAACCCGGCGCGGACCTCAAGTCCCGGTTCTACGGCGCCGACGGCGAAACCCTCGACTACGTCTACGAGATCGACGGTGACACGCTGATCATCTGGGGCGGCGAGAAGGGTTCGTCCGCCCACTACCGCGCCCGGTTCAGCGCCGACGGCGATCACCTCGCGGGCGACTGGGTCTGGCCGGGCGGCGGATACCACGCGGAGCAGACCCGAATCCGCTGACCACACCTTCCGCAGGTCAAAGGCCGTGAGTGCTTTGTGGGGCTATAGCACCCGAAAACACTCACGACAGCAAGCGGGGGCGCGCACTTCGCGTGCGCGCCCCCGCTTCGGAATGCCGATCAGGGCTTGTGGAACAGGAGCAACACCGCTGCCGCCGCTCCGGCGGCGATGATCAGGCTGATGAAGCCGAAGATCAGCGGACGGCGGAACCACACCCGCCCGTAGTCCAGCGCCACCCGACCCGGGCCGGTGAACATCAGGCCGAGGCCCAGCACGCCGAGCGTCGCCTCGAACTCGAAACCGCCGGTGGCGGCGAAGAATCCGCTGCCGAGCTTCAGGAAGACGGCGTTGGCCATCACACCGACCACACCGGCCGCGGCCAGCGGGGTGAACAGGCCGAGCACCAGCAGCGCACCGGCACCCAGCTCGGTGCCGCCGGTGACCAGCGCCAGCACACCGCTGTTCTGGAAACCCATGCCGGCCAGCATCTTGGCCGCGCCTTCCGGGCCGGGGCCGCCGAGCACGCCGAAGAGCTTCTGCGCGCCGTGCACGAGGAAGATGCCGCCCAGCGCCAACCGCAGGATCAGCAGACCGAGGTCGGTGCTGCCGCTCCAGGCGAACCGCTTGCGGCCGTCGCGGACGTCGTCGTAGTACAGGTCGTCGTCGCGCCCGCCGGTGTTGACCAACGACGTGGCTTCGGCGTCGCTGTAGCCGTCGTCATCGTCGTAGTAGTCGTAGCTCTTCTGCGCACCGAGGCTCTGCGTGCTCCGTGCACCTGGCGCACCCGCACCGGGCTGCTGGGCGTGCGCGCCGTAGTTGCGGTCGTCGGGGGAGCCGCCCGCACCGCCGGGGCGATCGTCGTGAGTCCTCACGCCGGACGAGGCTAGGGCATGTTCACCCCAACGTGCGACCCCTTCAGGTAAACACTCACCGACACGTGACTGCTTCGAGACCGCCCGCGCGCAGCTGCGGCAGAATGGTCCGATGACGCGCCAGGCATTCCCGGATCACGATGTTTCCGCAGGACAAAGCACGTCTTTCCGGGAGTGGGCGGAGGCCGGTGCGGCCGCTCGGCCGATGGTGCTGCGATGCCCGGAGCTGAGCGCGGAACCCGAACTGCTGCCGGTCGATTCCGCCGCCCGGACACTCAGCTGGACGCCTCGCCGCAGTCGTGCGGCCACCCCGCGTGATCACGCGGAGGACGCGATCGCCGCGCTCGACGCGGCCGGAGCGGAAACCGGCGTCGTGGTCGGCTGGTCCGGCGGCACCGTGCTGGCGGTCGAACTCGCCCAACGCTATCCGGACCGGATCCGCGGACTGCTGCTGCTCGCCGGTCCGCCCACGCTCGGCGCGGACGCCCTGCTGCACGCCCTCGGAGTTCCGGAGAGCGCCCGCCGACTGCTCGCGCTGGGCGGATCGGCATCGCTGCGAGTGGTCTGCGACTTCGTCGAATCGATCACCGCTCGCCTCCCCCGGCTCAAGACCGCGCACCTGCTGCCGGACCGGGCGCTGGCCGCCTCGATGCGCCGGATGCTGCAGCACGACTGGCGCTGGCACGCCGAACTGACCCTCGCGTGGAGCGCTGCCGCCCGATCTCGCGTCTCCGGGCTGTCCTGCCCGATCACGGTCCTGACCGGCGCCCACGACGTCCTCTCCGACACCCGCACCATCGCGAAGTCCCTCGCGGAGCTGCCGCAAGCCCGGGTCCGGACCCTGCCCGCCTCCCACTTCCTCCCGTTCGAAGCCCCGGACGCGGTCCGAACCGAACTCGCCCTCCTGCTGCGCCGGGTGGAGGCCGTCGAGTGCGCCCGCCTCGGCATCGATCCGCCGCCCCCGTCGATCCCCCGCATCCGCCTGCCCCTCCAAACCCGAGTCCCCCGCCGCCGAAGCACCCGGCGATGACACGGGTCAGCTGGTGATGCCCTGCTCCGCCGCCATTTCCCGCAGCACCTTCGGCGCCGCCCACAGGGTGGGCAGCAACACGAAACCGGCTGGCACCGCGGTGATCACGATGAACGACTGCAGCGCGCTGACCCCGCTGTCCCCCACCGCGATCAGCGCGACCGCCGCGACGCCCATCAGCAAGCCCCAGAAGGCCCGGGAGAACTTGTTCGGCTCCCCACCGGTCGTCCCGGCAGTGGCGATGGCCAGCGACATCGAATCGGTGGTGGTGGCCACGAAGGTCGTGGTCAGCACCAGCAGCACCACGCCGAGCACACCGCCCCAGGGCAGCTGCTGCGCGATCGAGACGAGCGCGGCGGGCAATCCGACGTCGGTGAGCGGCCCCGACACCGATCCGGGAGTGCGCTGCTCCAGCATGATCCCGGTGCCGCCCAGCACGGTGAACCACAGCGCGGTGGCCACCGGCGCCACACCGGCGGTGAAGCCGATCAGGTTGCGCGCCGTGCGACCGCGGGAGATCCGCGCGACGAAGATGGCCATCAGCGGCGCGTAGCCGATGAACCAGCCGAAGAAGAACACCGTCCAGCTGCTCAACCACTCGGTGTCCCCGCGGTACAGCGTCATCGGCACGAAGTCCTGCACGTACCGCGCGAAACCGCCCAGGAAGCCGTCCACCACGAACGCCGCCGACCCGAGCACCAGGATCGCCGCCATCGTCGCCACCGCCAGCCACACGTTGAACCGGCTGAGCAGCTGGATCCCCTTGTCGACACCGGTGATGACGGAGATGACCGCGACCGCGGTGAGACCGAGGATGATCGCGACCTGCATCGCGTAGTCGTCCGGCGTGCCGAACAACGTCGACATGCCGTAGGAGACCTGCATGCCCAGGAAACCGATCGGGCCAACGGTGCCCGCGACCACGGCGATGATGCAGATGACGTCGACGACGGTGCCCAGCCAGTGGCGCTGGATGCGCTCGCCGAAGACGGGGTGCAGCAGGGTGCGCGGCCGCAGCGGCAGGCCCTTCTCCTGGGCGCGCATCATCACGATCGCACCGAGCGTGCCGAGCACCGCCCAGGCCAGGAACCCCCAGTGCGAGAAGCTCTGCGCGAGCGCGACGGTGACCGCCTCGGTCGATCCGGGCGGCACGTCCGCGTAGGCGGGCGGCAGGTCGGCGAAGTGGTAGACCGGCTCCGCGGAGGCCCAGAACACACCACCCGCGGCGAGCAGGGTGCACATGATCATGGCCAGCCACTTGAAGGTGCCGAACTCGGGCTCCACGTCGCCGCCGAGCCGGACCCGGCCGTAGCGCGAGGCACCGAGCACGACCGCGATCCCGAACGTGGCCAGCAGCAGGACCTGCCAGTACGGACCGAACCAGCTGGCGCAGGCGGTGAACGCGGCGGTCACCACGTCCCCGGTCGCTTGCGGAGCGAGCAGCGCGGCCACCACGAAAGCGGTGAGCAGCCCGCCGGCCAGCACGGACACGACCAGGTCGGTCCGGGTGCGTGGCTCGCCGTTGTCCAGGATTTCCGCGCTCGTCGAAGTCACGGGGTACCAATCTTCTCGGGTGCGGGGCGCCTGATCAGGCGCATCGACGGCTCCTGGTTCGCACGCGCGATCGCCGAGGACGGCGGAGCGGAACGCATCGGAGGTCGGCGCCTGATCGGATCGGCCTGAGCCGATCGATTCAACTGGGGAAGTCCTCCGGATCGGCGCCAACGAACCCGGAAACGCTAGCCTTCCGGTGCCGAACTGGTCGAAACCACCCCGCCGGAGCATGACGAGGGACACGGAATCGGACCGGTGCCGAGCGCGGCTCGCCTCCTGGCGGGGAGGGTGGAGCTCCGGTGCGCGGCGCCGATCTTCCGCCCAGCGGAATGCCGAAGGCTCACCGAGGATTCACCGGCAGGCCGATAGGCTCGGGCGTCGTGGCAGTCCCGAATCGCATGCGCCGAGTCCTGCTGAGCACCACCGCAGTGCTCGGCACCTTGCTGGCGGGCTGCGCGCAGTTCCCGGACGAGCACACCAGGCCGTGGTCCGATCCGCCGTCGCTGGCGCCGCAGGCCGGTCCGCAACCGTCCTTCGAGAGCGAAGCGCCACCGCCGGTACCCGGCACCCCCGGGGAGGAACCGGCCAAGCCGGTGGGCTGCGAGGACCCCGACCCGGCCGTGGTGGCGACCTGCCTGGACCCGATCGGCGCGATCGCGGTGCTGCCCGACGGCAGCGCCGCACTGGTCGGCGAGCGCAGCACCGGACGCGTGCTGCGGGTCGAGCGCAAC